>NZ_JAVWFO010000033.1:0-20142 GCF_036641015.1 Anaerorhabdus sp.
ATCCTTGTGAAGTTCACATGTTACTTTTCGATTGTTAATAGATATTTTACCGTTTTTTGGACATACTTCCCCGCCTTTGTAGATACTTCCGTTTGCAGCTTTAATAGCATCTAAGGTGGTTAAAGTAGTGGGGTCAACGTCATTTGCTTCGGATAGGGCTATAGAACGCTCAATGAGTTTTCTGTTATTTGCACAAGTAGCTGATTGTGATGCATCGATGTAACCTGATATTTGAGGTACTAGTAACATCCCAAGTACAGCTAAAATAGCGATAACAACAATGAGTTCAATTAAAGTGAACCCATTTTTACGTTTATTATTCATATTTTCACTCTTTTCCTTTAATTATTAAATAACATTATATTCAATAAAAATCAAGAGAATGGTAATTATTTCACAAATATATGGAACAAACAATGGTATGGAAGTAGATATGTGGTAAAACTTTTATCATATGTGTTTAATGGTACTTAGAATAGTTTGGCAATGAATCATTTTCTTGTTAAAATAGTAACATAGAGGGAGGATTATCCTTTGACTAATGAAAAGATTTTAATTTTTGAAGAACTAACTGCGGATGAGGCGGTTAAACTACTAGGACCACAAGATCGAAATTTAGAAGTATTATCAAAATGTTTTGATAAAGAAATCGTATTTAGAAATCATGAATTTATAATTGATAAGTGTGATGAAAATACGTTAGCTAAAATAAAAGAAGTGTTAAATGCTTTGGTTGAGGTCGTTAAAAAGAATCAAGAAATATCGGAAAGAGATGTTTTGTATGCTTATCGTTTAGTGAGCAAAAATGAAACTGAAACTTGGATTGATTTACATAAGAAGGTTATTGGAAAAACGTTGGCAGGAAAAATAGTTGCGCCTAAGACTATAGGACAATATCATTTTATAAATGCTATTGAGAGTAGTGATATTGTTTTTGCAATAGGGCCTGCTGGAACAGGGAAAACTTATCTTGCGGTAATTGAAGCTGTTAGCATGCTAAAAAAAGGGAATGTAAAACGAATAGTTTTAACACGTCCTGCAGTTGAGGCGGGTGAAAGCCTTGGGTTTTTACCAGGAGATTTGAAAGAAAAAGTAGATCCATACTTAACTCCACTATACGATGCTTTACATGCAATGTTAGGTGCTGAACAAACAGAAAAATACATTGAGAAGGGTATTATTGAGATTGCGCCTCTTGCTTATATGCGTGGGCGAACATTGGAAGATGCTTTTGTTATTCTAGATGAGGCTCAAAATACTACTGCATCACAAATGAAAATGTTTTTAACAAGATTAGGTTTTAATTCAAAAATGGTGATTACTGGTGATATCACCCAAATTGATTTAGGACGTGGTATGATATCGGGGTTAGTTGATTCTGCCAAGTTGTTGGAAGGCATTGATGAGATCAAAATAATGTATCTTACTAGTGATGATGTTGTGCGTCATCCACTTGTTCAAAAAATTATAGACCGTTATGCATCAAAGGGTATTTGAGTGGTATAATAAATAAGTGAGGGCGTAAATATGATTTGTACAATAGTAAATAAGACAAGAGATGCCTCTTGGAAACAATATTATGCACGTTTTGAAGAATTGGCAAAACGCACATGTGAAAAACTTAAAATTACAGAAGATATTTCAATTTCTGTGATTTTGGTAAAAACTAAAAAAATACATGAAATCAATTTAGCTTATCGACAAATTGATCGACCTACAGATGTTATTAGTTTCGCAATTTGTGATAGTGAAGATGATTATGAACTTGAAGAAGAAGTTAAAGAGTTAGGTGATGTCTTTATTAATGTTGATGCTGTAAAAGAACAAGCTGAATCTTATGGACATAGTGAAGAAAGAGAAATATGTTTCTTGTTTATTCATGGATTATTGCATTGTTTGGGATACGATCACATGAATAAAAAAGATGAAAAGAAAATGTTTGATTTACAAAATAAAATTTTAGATCCGGTGGTATCTAGATAATGAATAAATTTAAAGTTGCGTTCAATGGATTTATTGAGACGCTTTATCATCGTAGTGTCAGAATACAAATGATACTAATGGTAGGAACTATACTAGTTGCATTCGCATTACAATTTACATATGAAGAATGGTTGGTTGTAGGTGTTTGTTGTGGATTAGTGATTACAACAGAAATAATAAATACATGTATTGAAAAAATATGCGATGTTTATACAACAGAATTTGATGAAAGAATTAAATCAATTAAAGATATGTCAGCGGGTGCAGTATTATTTGCTGCAACTGTTTCGTTGGTATTAGGAGTAATGATTTTGTTAAATCATATAGGAGGGTAAAATGAAATATCAATCAGTTTTGGATGAAGCTTTTGAAGCTATGGAAAATGCCTATGCACCTTACTCAAATTATCATGTAGGTGCGTGTGTTTTATGTAAAGATGGAACAACTTTTAAAGGTGCTAATATAGAAAATGCATCATATGGTGCTGCTAACTGTGGTGAGCGTAGTGCAATATTTGCGGCATACTCTAATGGATACCGCAAGAATGATATTGAAGCTATTGCCATTGTGACTGATGGTGATCGTATTGGAGCACCGTGTGGAATTTGTAGACAAGTATTATCAGAATTATTGGATCAAGATGCACCAATTATTCTATCAAATGGAAAAGAAACTGTGACTAAAACAATTCGTGAATTATTACCAATGCAATTTAGTGGAGAAGATTTGAAATGAAATCAGGGTTTGTAGCGTTAGTTGGTAGACCCAATGCGGGAAAGAGTACTTTATTAAATGCTTTACTACAACAAAAAGTTGCGATTATCTCGCCGAAGCCTCAAACAACACGTAATCAAATTCGAGGAATTAGAACAGATGAAGAATCACAAATTATTTTTGTAGATACTCCTGGTATTCATAAGCCACAACATGAATTAGGTACACAAATGAATAAAGAAGCATTTTCTGCTATTAGTGGTGTTGATTGCATCTATTTGATTATAGATGGAAGTGTACCATTTGGTGGCGGAGATGAATTTGTATTAAGTATATTAAAAGATAAGAAATTACCAGTATTCTTAATTCTAAATAAAATTGATTTAATGAGTAAAGATAAAGTTATGGATAGTTTATTGGAATGGAATAAACGCTATAATTTTGCGGAAATTTTCCCAATATCAGCAAAAGAAAATACCAATGTTGCAGAGTTAATTGAACACACTAAAAATTATATGGAAGATGGAATTCAATATTATCCTGAAGACCAAGTATGTGATTATCCTGAACAGTTCATAATCGCTGAATTAATAAGAGAAAAAGTGTTGCATTTAACAGATGAAGAAATTCCTCATTCAGTTGCAGTTGTAATTGAAAGAATGGGAAGAAAAAAAGGTAAATTACTTGTTAATGCTTTAATCCTTGTCGAAAGAGATAGTCAAAAAGGAATTATTATTGGGAAACAAGGATCGATGATAAAAGAAATTGGAACTCAAGCACGGAAAGATATTGAAGGTATTTTAGGTGAAACTATTTACCTTGAATGTTTTGTGAGGGTTGAAAAGGATTGGCGTAATCGTAAGAGTAAACTTCAACAATTAGGCTATATTCAAATCGAGGTTGATGATGAATGAGATGGTTTTAGGGCTTGTACTAAAACAATCAGAGTATCGTGAAAATGATGCTCTTTTAACCGTTTTAACAGAAGAGTATGGAAAACTTACTTTTGTAGCTAGAGGTGTAAAGAAGATGACTAGTAAATCATCAATAGCTTGTATGCCTTATGTGATTAGTGAATTCTGCTTTGATTATCTTGAAGATAAATCGATGTTTACTATAAAAAATGCATCGTTAAAAGTATCTAATAGACATATTCAAGAAGATTTAGAAAAAATGAATATAGCTTCGGTACTCTGTGAACTTGTTGATAAAAGCTTACCATCAGGAGTAGATGATGAAATTAATCATTCTTTGTATGAACTTTTATCGTTTTGTTTAGAAAAACTAAACATTGAGAAACAACATCAATTGGTATTATCGTTATTTTTAGCACAAATGTGTATTCACTTGGGTGTTCCACCTGTTGTTGATGAGTGCGTGTTGTGTGGAAGTACCAAAGTTCATCGTATAAGTATTGAAGAGGGTGGATTCGTATGTAGCGAGTGTTTGAATGAGTGTGAAAACATAAATAACTTTCAAATGGATTTAAAACGATTTCGCTTAATTAATAAGGCAAACATTGAACATTATGAGTTATTAAAGGGATATGGACCATGGACATTTACTGATTGTCAAACAATGATTGAGTTTCTAAGAGTTCATAGTGGACTTGATTCTGCCTCATGGCAGTTCTTAAAGAAATTGGTGGAGGAATAATATGAAGAGTAAAACATTGTTATTAAATTTCTGTGGCGTTTGTTTGAACTTTTATGCATTGCCTTTACTTTTTCGTGGTAGTCCTAATGAAACACTTTTGATGCTTGTTATTATGCCAATAATTACAATTATATTAGGGGTGCTATATACTTCAATTGAGCAACCACATTGGTTTTATCCACTTTTAGTAGGTATTGCCTTTGTTCCTACAATGTTTCTATACTACAACTTATCTGCTGCTGTTTTTGCAGCAATTCACATTTTAGGATTTATAGTGGGATGTCTTGCGGGAGTTATAATTAAGAACCTATTTCTAGAAAAGAAGTTAAGCCGCTCATAAATTGACTGAAAGCCTTAAAATATGGTATATTATACAGTAGAATTAATTTGTAAAAAGAGGAGAAAATATGGCTGAAAAAACATTTGAGAAGATTGTAAATCATGCGAAGAATTCAGGGTTTGTATTTCAAGGCTCTGAAATTTATGGTGGTTTGAGTAATACGTGGGATTTTGGACCTTTAGGGGCAGAATTAAAAAGAAATATTAAACAAGCTTGGTGGAAAAAATTCATCCAAGAAAGTCCATACAATGTTGGTATTCAATCAGCAATTTTGATGAATCCAAAAGTTTGGGAAGCAACAGGACATTTAACAGGATTTAGTGATCCACTTATGGATTGTAGAAAATGTAAAACACGTCATCGTGCAGACCATTTAATTGAAGAATTCTCAAATGGTGCTGTGAACCCAGAAGGCTGGTCAAATGATGAAATGATGCAATACATCAAGGATAATCATATTGCTTGTCCTGATTGTGGTGCGCATGACTTTACTGATATACGTCAATTTAATTTGATGTTTAAAACATTTCAAGGAACACTAGAAGATTCTAAAAATACAATCTTCCTTCGTCCAGAAACAGCGCAAGGAATGTTTGTTAACTTTAAAAATGTGCAACGTTCAATGCGTAAAAAATTACCATTTGGTATTGGACAAGTAGGAAAGTCATTCAGAAATGAAATTACTCCAGGTAACTTTATATTCCGTGTTCGTGAATTTGAACAAATGGAAATGGAATTCTTTTGCCAACCTGGTACTGACTTAGAGTGGTATGACTATTGGAAGAAATTCTGTATGAATTGGATTTTATCTTTGAATGGTGGAAGTGATACAAACTTACGTTTCCGTGAACATGCAAAAGAAGAATTAAGTTTTTATTCTGTAGGTACTTGTGATATTGAATATGAATATCCATTTGGTTGGGGTGAACTATGGGGAATTGCTGACCGTACTAACTACGATTTATCAAGACACATGGAACATTCTAAAACATCAATGGAATACTTAGATCCAACAACAAATGAAAAATACATTCCTTATTGTGTAGAACCGGCAGTAGGTGTTGAACGTTTATTCTTAATGTTCTTTTGTGAAGCTTATGATGAAGAAGATTTAGGCGAAAATGATTCACGTATCGTTATGCATTTCTCACCAGCATTAGCACCTATTAAAGCATGCATTCTACCTTTATCAAAACAACTAAGTGAAAAAGGTCGTGAATTATACGCGGAACTTGCTAGCGACTTTACTTGTGATTTTGATGAAGCAGGAAGTATTGGTAAACGTTATCGTAGACAAGATGCTATTGGTACTCCATTCTGTATAACTATTGATTTTGAAACAGAACAAGATGGTTGTGTAACAATTCGTCATCGTGATTCTATGGAACAAGAGAGAATTCCGTTAACTGAAGTTAAAGAATATATTTCTAAAGCAATCAAGTTTTAAAAGGAGGGTTCCTCATGCGCTTAAGTGATGAAGATATTAGTAAAGTACGTAGTAGCGCAGATATAGCGGATATTATTGGACGATTTGTTCCGCTTGTCAAAAAAGGTAAGTCATTTACGGCGGTTTGTCCGTTTCATGATGATCATGATCCATCTTTATCTATTTCACAAGACAAGCAAATATATAAATGCTTTGTTTGTGGAGCTGGTGGTAATGTGTTTACGTTTGTACAAGAATATGAACATGTTAGTTTCCCAGAAGCAGTAGTCAAGGTTGCTGAACTTGTAGGTATTCCTTTACAAGTAAATGCAACAGATTTTGTAAAACAAGTGGATCCACATAAAGAAGCTGGGTACAAAGTCATGAATGAAGCAATTCAATACATGATGTACACGCTTAACTCAGCAAATGGTGCACTGGCAAAAGAATATTTAAAAAAGCGTGGTATTGATGAAAAAATTAGTCAGATGTTTGAAATTGGTTACAATGACGAATCTGATAATTTATATAAGTTTTTAAATGCTAAAGGTTACAAAGACACAGATTGTGTTGCAACTAACTTAACTAAAATTACTAGTTCAGGATTGCATGATGTGTTTACTTCAAGAATTACTTTTCCAATACATGATGTAGAGGGGAATCCAATTGGTTTTAGTGCAAGAACAATGGATCCAAGTAATCCAAGTAAATATATTAATACAACTGAAACAGAATTTTATGTAAAAGGAAATACTGTCTATAACTATCATCGAGCAAAAAACGATGCGAGAAAGTTAGGATATGTACTTGTAGTTGAAGGTGTAACCGATGTTATAGCATTTGCACGAGCAGGCATTACAAATGTTTGTGCAACATTAGGAACCGCATGTACGACCAATCAGCTAAAGCTATTGAAACAATGCAGTTCAACGATTAGATTTTGCTACGATGGAGATAAAGCTGGACAAGCAGCAACCTATAAAGCATGTAAGATGGCTATTGAATTGGGTTGTAAAGTTGAAATCGTTTCAAATAAAACAGAGCACGATCCTGATGAAATTATTAAGGAATATGGATTTGAAAAATTACAAGACATGGTAAAAAAACCAATTAGTTGGATTGAATTTGTCTTTGATTATTTATCAAAAAAATATGACTTAACAAATTATTCTAGTAAGAAAGAATTTGCGCAGGAAGTGATGGGTGAGATTAAACTATTAAATGACGATTTTGACAGACAAAATTTTACTCATCAATTATCAACAATGACTGGTTTTAATTTTCAATCAATGTTGAATGAAACACAAGTCACTTCAAGAAAAGAAAATGTTGAGGTAAAAAGAGTAAAACCTATAGCTCAAACTATTGATGGTAGAATTGCAGCGGAAGATATTGTAGTGTCTCAAATGCTATTGAGCATTGATGCCTCTTACATCTTCAAAGAAAAATTGGGATTTCTAACCGGAGATAAACAACAAAAAGTTGTAATGATGATACTTGATGAGTATAGGAAAAATGATGAGATTATTCTGGCAGACTTTATGGATGCATTGAAGAATGAAGATTTAAAGCGCTATTTGCTTGAACTTACAACTTCCGAATCACTTCCACAAAGTTATTCAAAAGATATTTTGATAGGTGCAATTGATAGAATCAAGAAATGGTTACTAGAAGAGAAGGTTAATAACCTTAAAAAGCAAATTAGTACCATTACAAATGATGAAAGTCGTATAGCACTTATGCAAGAATATAGTAATAGTTTAGTTGAACTTAGGAGGTATGTCGATGAAGAAAGTCGTAAAAAGCAAGACGGTAGCATCTAAAACAGCTAAGAAACCAGTAGCTAAAAAAGTTGTTACTAAAAAAGCAGAACCTAAAAAAGTAGTAAAAAAAGTAGTTGCAAAGAAAGTTGAAACAAAAAAAGCAGTGGTTAAAAAGCCAATAGCAAAAAAAGAAACACCTAAAAAAGCGATAGCGAAAAAGGTAGTTACTAAAGTTACAACAAAGAAGGCTCCTATAAAAAAGGCAACTGTGAAAAAAGTAGAGCCTAAAAAAGCTGCTTCATTGAAAAAAACAGTTACGAAAAAAGTAGCTGTTAAACAGACACCTAAAAAAGGTGCTGTTAAACCTGCCCCTAAGAAGACAGTAACTAAGAAAGTAGTAAAACCTGTTGCTAAGAAAGTTATTAGTAAACCTATTAAAAAAGAAGTAAAGAAAGAACCAGAGAAGCCAACTAAAAAAGTTGAGACTTTAAAAGTGAAACAAACAAGTAAAAAGGTTGAACCAAAGAAAGTAGAACCTAAAAAAACTTCTGTTAAAAAAGAAGTAAAGGTAGAGACTAAACCTGTGAAACCTATTAAAAAAGAAGTAGTTAAACCTACGGTTGTAGAAAAAACAAAGAAAACAGTTAATCAACCTAAAGTTGAGAAGGCTGTTAGAAATGTACGAGAAAAGGAAGAAAAGAATAAGTTGGAAACTGTAATTGAAAAAGTTGAAATAAAAGATAGCACACCTAAATTAGGGAAAAAAGATAAAACTAAAAAAATTGATGTTTATAAAGGTAAAGGTAAAACTAAACAATTAAAAACATTGGATGAATTAAAAGAAGACTTTAAAGATGTCTTTAAAGAAGATAAAGTAATTTATCAAAATGATATATTAACAGCATTAGATCATTTAGATTTAAATGATACTGATATGGAAGATTTATATGAATGGTTTGCTAATGAAGAAATTACAATTTCTGAAGATGAAGATATAGCAGAAGAACTTGGCGATACTGAAGATGTATTAGAATTTATCGGTGATGATGCAGAAGAAATCGAAGATGAAGTAGAAGAAATTGAAAAGCCAACGCTTGAAATTAATTATGCTGAATCAACAAATATTAGAATAAATGATCCAGTAAAAATGTATTTAAAAGAAATTGGACGTGTTCCTTTATTAAAAGCTGAAGATGAACCTGAAATTGCGAAGCGCATAGAAGAAGGCGATGAAGAAGCAAAACGTATTCTTATATCTGCTAACTTACGTTTAGTAGTATCTATTGCTAAAAAATATGTAGGTAGAGGTATGCTATTCCTTGATTTAATTCAAGAAGGTAACATGGGTCTTGTTAAAGCGGTAGAGAAGTTTGACTATACAAAAGGATTCAAATTTAGTACTTATGCTACGTGGTGGATTCGTCAAGCGATTACCCGTGCTATCGCTGACCAAGCAAGAACAATCCGTATCCCAGTACATATGGTAGAAACAATTAATAAACTAACTCGTATTCAAAGACAATTAGTACAAGATTTAGGAAGAGAACCTACAGCAGAAGAAATCTCTGCTAAGATGGATGGAATTAGTCCTGAAAAAGTTCGTGAAATTCAAAAGATTGCTCTTGAACCAGTATCTTTGGAAACACCAATTGGTGAGGAAGATGATTCTCACTTGGGTGACTTCATTGAAGATAAAGATGCATTAAGTCCTGATCAATACGCAAATAATCAATTATTAAAAGATGAAATTAACATGGTTCTACAAGGATTAACAGAAAGAGAAGAAAAAGTTTTACGTCTTCGTTTCGGCTTGTATGATGGACGTACAAGAACACTTGAAGAAGTTGGTAAAGAATTTAATGTAACACGTGAAAGAATTCGTCAAATTGAGGCAAAGGCTTTACGTAAGTTAAAACATCCAACACGTTCTAAACGTTTACGTGACTTTGTAGATAAGGGTTAAGAATTGAATTTAAGACTAGCTGCTATTAAAAGTCTAGTAGAACCCGGTAGTGTTGTTGCGGATATTGGTACTGATCATGCATTTGTTCCGATTGCATTAGTTAAAGAGGGCATATCACCAAAATGTTATGCTTGTGATGTAATTGATGGGCCTTGTAAGATAGCAAGAACCAATATTGAAAATGAAGGACTAACTAATTATATTGAAGTAATTAAATCTAATGGTTTTGAAAATGTACCGCAAGATATTGATACTGCAATATTAGCTGGTATGGGATTTGGAACTGCAAGAGTAATACTTGAAGATGGTATGGAACATTTATATAAATGTAAACAAATTATTGTTCAAGTAAATAAAGATATTATAGATCTTAGACGATGGATATCTGATCATCACTTTACAATTACTGCAGAGAAATTGGTATATGATGATCGCTTCTATCAAATTGTTGTTTTCAATACTAATTATCATTCATCATATAGTGATTTACATGTGATGTTTGGTCCTCATCTTATGAAAGAACGAAGTGATTTATTTATAGATTATCTTGAGGAAAGTTTAAAGACATACAAAATGATTGAAAGTGTTATGCCTAAAACAGATGCACGTTATCCTGAGTTATCACATAAGATTCAAATATTTAGTTCACTAATAAACAAAGAAGAGGTGTAGTTAATACACTTCTTTATTTATATTTTTATGGGGGTATATATGTCATATATAAACGTTAAAAATTATTTTGAAAAAATTGGTTTACTTGATTGTGTAAAAGATTTGGGTGAATCAAGCGCAACAGTTGAATTAGCTGCTGCAGCAATTGGTTGCTTACCAAAAGAAATTGTTAAATCACTGTCATTATTAATAGATGATAATCCAATACTTGTTGTTATGGCAGGCGATAGGAAAATAGATAACTCAAAGTATACTACGAAATTTCATAAAAAAGCTAAAATGATTCCTTATGACTTAGTTGAACCTTTGATAGGACATGATGTTGGTGGAGTTTGCCCATTTGCAACTAAAGATAATGTAAAAATATATTTAGATACCTCACTACTAGAGAATCAAATGTTATATATTGGTGGTGGTAATGAACATTGCATCGTTGAATTAACTTTAGATAAGTTTAAGATGATTATGGCTCAATATGAGTGGGTTGATGTGTGTAAACAAATATAAAGAAAAGCGTTTGTCATTTGACAAACGCTTTATGCTTCTTTAGATTTACTAGGTCGCTTTTTAGCATTGCTTTGTAGTGCTAACATTGCGGCTTTTTGATTTAGGATAACTGGTATTACAATTGGATTACGATTTGTTTTCTTATATAAGAATGGTTCTAATGAACTACGGATACAGTTCTTAAGTTCTCCAAATGTTGTTCGTTCTTCCATCTTCTTTTTTAGTGAATCATAGACTACGATTTCTGCTTCTTTTAATAATGTTTGGCTTTCTTTAATAAATACAAAACCACGACTTACAATATTAGGTCTACATAAGATTTTATTGTAACGTGAATCAATTGTAACAATTACAGCAACTAAACCATTATCTGCAAGTAATTGACGGTCTTTGATTACTGATGTAGATAAACCTGAAATATCATTTCCATCTACATAGATATCATCAGTTTGAATACGTTCATCGCTTAAGAAACATTCACCATTTCTCATGACAAGAACATCACCATTACTACAAATAAAGCAATTTTCTCTAGGGACACCTGTTTCAACAGCTGTTTCTGTATGTTGTACTAACATCTTATATTCACCATGAATTGGCATGAAATATTTCGGTTTAATTAATTGCAACATTAGTTTTTGTTCTTCTTGGGATGCATGTCCAGTTGTATGCAACGATGTAAGTGGAGAGTTAACTAATACGTTAGCTCCAACACGTGTTAATTGATTTACAACAGCACCAACACTATTTGTATTACCTGGAATAGGGCTACTTGAGAATATAACGGTATCACCAGGGATTATTTTAATAAAACGATGTGTTCCATTAGCGATACGACTTAATGCAGCAAGTGGTTCACCTTGAGATCCAGTACATACAATACATACTTTATTAGCAGGTAGCGTATTTAATTCTGCTGGAGTAATAAAATGACTCTTATCAATCTTGATTGTACCTAGTTTTTGGCCTATTTCAACGACGTTTTCCATTGATCGACCAAATACTGCTACTTTACGTCCACACGCAACAGCAGCTTCTAAAATTTGTCCTACACGTAAAACATTACTTGCGAAAGTTGAAACTAGTAGACGACCAGGTGTTTTACGAGTTTGTTCAAGAATAGCTTGAGCTACTTTCTTTTCAGATATTGAGAATCCTGCAACACCAGAGTTAGTAGAATCACTAAGCAATACAGTTACACCAATTTGTCCAATATAAGCCATTTTTTGATAGTCAGAGTTAGAACCAATAGGGGTTAAGTCAAATTTAAAGTCACCAGTGTGGACTACTCTTCCATTAGGAGTATTAATTAAAACCCCTAATGAATCAGGAATACTATGTACAGTATTAAAGAATCCTACAGAAAAGTATTTTGTAGAAATTCTTGTTTCATCATTAATTTCTACAATTTTACATGCTTTTGATAGTTTTCTTTCTTCTAATTTTTTGTTGATTAAAGCTGCTGCAAATCGAGGAGCATAGATCTTATCCAAACGTAATGTTTGAAGTAAGAAAGGTATACCTCCAATATGGTCTTCATGACCATGTGTTATAATAAGCGCTTTAATTTTAGCTTGATTCTTAAGGATATAACTATAATCAGGAATAACATAATCTACTCCAAGTAAGCTATCCTCTGGAAAACGTACCCCTGAGTCGATAATGATAATTTCATTGTCATGCTCAACACAATACATGTTTTTACCAACTTCACCTAAACCACCTAATGCATAGATAAAGGTATCAGTGTGCGTATTGATTTTGTGTTCTTTTGTATTTACTGGAACATCACTTTTTTTAGATTTGCGTGATCTTGTTCCTGTATTATTTGTTTCTTTCATAAATTCCTCTTTCTTTATATAACTAATGCTCCTTCAATTTTCTTGAAGGGTTCTTCTTTGTTAATGTGGTCATAAAACAATACACCTGATAAATGATCTATTTCATGTTGTAAAACAATAGCTAAATAACCATTAGCTTTAATTGTTATGTATTTATCTTGTAACATATCATAAGCTTCTACTTTCACTCTTGCACTACGAACAACATAACCTTGATGGGTTTCTTGTACTGATAGACATCCCTCACCACCTTCAAGATATGCAGGTTGAACTGAACTTGAAATGATTTTTGGATTCACTAATGCAAATTCGTAATGAATTTCTTTGTCATTCTTATCATAGTCGGTAAGTGAAATAGCAATTAAATGTTTAGGTATTCCAATTTGAATAGCTGAAATCCCAACTGCAGGCCTTAAATCTTTAGCTTCTGCAATTTCAGGTATGATTGACTCTTTAACGTATATTAACATACTTTCCAAAGTTTCTCTATCTTCATGACTCAAAGGTAGTGCAACAGGAAAAGATTTTTCTCTTACTTTTGGATCTGTGTCCTTAACAATTGTATTATTATTTATTTCCATATTAAAACCTCATATATAATAATAACAAATTTTTAGAAATTTTAAAGATAAATGTTCTAAAAGTCTCCTTATTTTATGTTAAAATACCATAAGAGGTGAAATAAGTGGAGAAAAAAAGAAAATCCGGTGCTTTAAAAATGCCGTATTTGTATGACCGATATATTCATTTTGCGACACTTATTTTAGTGTTTTTTGGTTTAGTAATGATTACGAGCGCATCAATGGGGTTAGCTGCAGGTAATACAATTTATCTAGTCAGTGTTGTTGCAAAACAAATCGTATTCTCTGTTGTTGGTTATGTAGCTATGTTATTAGTTGCTAAGGCGTTTACATTTCAACGTTTAAGAAATTCAATATCGTTAATTGTTTTAGGTACTGTTGGAGCTTTACTATTTGCTTTAATGTTTGGATCAGTAGGGGGAGCTAAGGCGTGGATTCGTATTCCGATGCCTGGTGGAGAAGTTACTATTCAACCTTCGGAGTTTGCAAAAATATCCATTATGCTAGTTGTCGCTGTTTATTTATGTGATTTAAAACAAAAAGCATCCACGAATTGGGAATTAGTTAAAACACCAGCAATCATTATTGCAATTTTTGCGTTTATTGTTGGATTTTTACAATCAGACTTTGGATCAATGATCGTTATGTTAGCAATTGCGGTTATTATCTTCTTGATTCCACAGCATCCACAATTAGTCAAATATCAAAAAGTTGTTTTCATATTAATTGTATTGGGTATCGTGGGGGTTGTATTTTTAATTTCACCAATTGGAGTAAATTTTGTAGAACATCTTCCTTTGGCAATATATCAAAAAAATCGTATTTTATCAGCGGTTAATCCGTTTGCAGATAAATATGGATCAGGGTACCAATTAGTAAATGGGTTAGTTTCATTTGCATCAGGAGGATTTTTTGGGGTTGGATTTGGTAACTCGGTTCGTAAATACACAAACTTTCCAGCAGCAAATACTGACTTTATTCTTGCAATTGTAGTTGAAGAACTTGGTTTTCTAGGCTTTTTGATAATTTTCACTTGTTATGCATTAATTATGTTTAGATTATTTAAATATGCATTCAAGATGAAGAGTGAAAAAGGAAGAGTTATTTTAATTGGAACTGCCATGTACATCTTAGTTCATTTTATCTTTAATGTGGGAGGAGTTACTGGTTTAATACCTTTGACAGGAGTACCGTTGTTGATGATTTCTTATGGTGGTTCGAGTACTATGTCAATCATGGTTGCGATTGGTATTTCTCAAGCTGTAATATCAAGATATAGAACGGGAGAGATTGAATGAGAATAGTAGCTGGTAAACATCGTTCTCGTATTTTAAAAACATTGGAAGGTCAAGTAACTAGACCTACTCTAGATAAAGTCAAAGAATCTATCTTTTCTTCAATTGGTCCATATTTTGAAGGCGGTGAAGCATTAGATTTATTTGCTGGATCAGGAGCAATAGGATTAGAATGTCTGTCAAGGGGTATGGATCACTGCATCTTTGTAGATTCAAGTTTTGATGCAATAAAAATTATTAAGGAAAATATCAATATTTTAAAAGAAAATGATCATGCTATGGTTTATCGTATGGATTATTCAAAAGCTCTTGATCAATGTATTCATGATAAAAAACAATTTGATTTGATCTATATTGATCCGCCTTATGGTAAAATATCATATGATGAAATACTTACTAAAATTGATAATAATAGTTTATGTAATTATTTGATAATATGTGAAGGTTTGAAAGAAGATAGTTTCAAGGATGATTATAAATCATTTAAAATTAAGAAAGAGTCAATTTATGGTATAACAAAAATTGTTATCTATAAAAGAAATGAGGAATAAAATGAAAATAGCTTGTTACCCAGGATCATTTGATCCAATCACGAATGGTCATTTAGATATAATTAAAAGAGCCAGTAAAGTTTTTGATGAGGTTTATGTCACAATTATGGTAAATCCAAAGAAGAAAGTAACATTTTCTGAGCAAGAACGTAAAGAAATGATAGAATCATGTATTAAAGATTTACCAAATGTAAAAGTCGTTATTGGTAATGGCTTAACTGTTGATTTTGCAACAAAGTTAAATGCAACAGCACTAATTCGAGGAATTCGTGCGGTAGCCGATTATGAATATGAACTTCAACAAGCTACTGCAAATATGATGTTGAATGAAAATATAGAAACATTCTTCTTTGTAGCTCGACCTGAATTTTCATTCTTGAGTAGTTCGGTTGCTAAAGAAATAGCTATCAATGGTGGGGACATTAGTAAGTTTATCCCAGATGCTATTAAAGATAGAGTAAATAGGGAATTAAAGAAATAAGCACAAATAGTGCTTTTTTTGTTGATTTTTATTTTTTTGATAATATAATAACAATAGTTATATAACTGATGTTATATTTAGGAGAAAATATGCCGAAAAATAAAAGTATTGGAAAAGAAAAGATATTCCAAGCAGCAATAGCAATTGTGCAAAATGAAGGAATTGAAAATCTAAACGCTAGAAAATTAGCGCAGCAGTTAACTTGTTCGACACAACCAATCTATTCAGAATTCAAAAACATGGATGAGTTAAAATCATTGCTTAAGATTGAAGCAGAAAATACATATCGTAGTTGTGTTGAGTATTACAGAGAAAGTAAAAAATATTCATCTTATTTAAGTGTAGGGATGGGATATATTAAATTTGCTAAAGAGTATAAAGGACTTTTTAACTATTTGTATATGCAACCACAAACAAGTAAAGAATTATTCTTTAAAGATATTAATGAAAACGACATTCAACAAGTACTTACTAATGTTTATCACTTAACTGATAAACAAGGTACTGAGTATCATTTAGAGATGGCTATCTATACTTATGGTTTAGCATGTTCAATAAATCTAGGTTTAGTAAATATTAATGAGGATGAAGTTGCAAAGCGATTAACAAATCAATTTAATGCATTGATGTCATTGTTTAAGACGGAGGAGAAATAGATGAAGATAATTATAATTGGAGCAGGACTTGCAGGTTTAACGGCAGGTATATATGCAAGAAAAGCAGGATATGAAGTAGAAATATTTGAGAAGAATGCAAATGCTGGTGGTTTGTGTACTGGGTGGGTACGTAAAGGAAGTTATATCGAAGGATGTTTACATTGGTTAACAGAATCTAGAAAAGGAAAACTATTTGAAATATGGAATGAAATCGGTGCATTAGACGAATCAGTAAAACTATATGATTGTGATTCTTTCTATGAGGTACATTATCAAGATAAAACAATCAACATGTATACAGATATTAATAAACTTGAAAATGAATTATATCGTTATGCAAGTGCTCATGATAAGAAAATCATCAAGAAGTTTTTAAAATCAATTGTTGGTGTTCAAAATTCCACAGGTGTACCTGCGGAAAAACCATTTCATTTATGGTCAATGGTAGATGGTATAAAATATGGCATCAAGTCAATACCAGTAATTAAAGTTATGAAAGCATATAGTAATGTTTCGATGGTTGATTTTGCGAATCAATTTGAGAGTGAAGAATTACGCTTTTTCTTTAAGAATGCTCTTGTTCCAGATTGCTATAATGTTTCTTCAAATATAGTTACTATAGCAGGTTTAGTTTCTAAAAATAGTGGTGTTCCTGAAGGGGGATCTAAACCATTTGTAGATAGAATTGTTAAACGATATTTGGGCTTAGGTGGTCAACTTCATTTAAGTTGTGAAGTGAATAAAATACTTATTGAAGATAATGAAGCAAAAGGAATTCAATGTAATGATGGGACAATACATGAAGGTGACTATATTATAGGAGCTACTGATGTGCACTTTTTATTGGATAAATTATTAAATAAACAATTTGAAATTAAAGAATTAAAAAATGCTGATCAAGATAAACAAAATTATGAAACAATTAGTTTAATCAGTGTGATATATCGCACGAATAAAGATCTAAGTAATGCGGTTTCAACTTCTTTTTATCATACAAAAGAATATGATATATTGGGCAAGAAGTTTTCAAGTATAGGTATCAAACATTATGGTTATGAACCTACACTTATTCATGATGGTAAAACAGTGATTCAAGTAAATGTTATTACAAATGAAGACATGATGGAACAATTGACTACGATGAGTCAAGAAGAGTACCAAAATTTCAAAAGTGAAGTATCGAAGAAATTTAAAGATATTGTTATTAATGAATGTGGATATACGAATGAGTTAGAAGAATTGGATGTAGTAACACCAAAAACTTATATTAATTACGTTAATGCATACAAAGGATCATTCATGTCTTATCCAATGACTGCAACAAATAAACAGGTGATGATTATGAATAATGCGTTACCGATAAAAAATATAATTCTTGCGAGTCAATGGCAAATGATGCCAGGAGGAACTCCAGTAGCAGTAGTACAAGGGAAATTCGCAATTCAAACAATACAGGATTTGGAATCAAAAAAATAGTTGTATATTAAATAAAGGAGAATGCGGATGATTGGTCTATATTTTAGTGGAACAGGAAATTCAAAGTTTTGTGTTGAACGTTTGGTTAATAATGTTGATTCAAATGCAAAAATAATATCGATAGAAGATTGTAATGCCATATATGAAATTATTCAAGCAGATTGTATCTATATTTCATATCCTGTTCAATATAGTAATATACCAAAAATATTATTTGATTTTATAAATGATAACTCAATGATTTGGAAAAACAAAAAAGTATTTATTATCGCAACGATGGGTTTGTTTAGTGGTGATGGTAGTGGTATGCTAGCTCGACTTTTAAAGTATCATGGCGCGATTATACTAGGTGGAATTCATATTAAAATGCCTGATAGTATTTGTGATGAAAAAGTTTTAAAACATAGTAATGAAGTGAACCATCTAACAATTCAAAAAGCATTAACTAAAATAAGTGAAACTGTATTGAGGATAAAAAATAATAAATATCCTCAAGTTGGTCTTAGTTTTGGCTCAAGGTGTTTAGGGTTATTTGGACAACGTTTGTATTTTAAATCTAAAACAAAAACATATTCTAATAAATTGAAAATAAATGATAATTGTATTGGATGTGGTTTATGTGCAAAAAATTGTCCAATGCATAATATTGAAATGTTAAATCATAAAGCAATTTCAAAACAACAATGTACAATGTGCTATCGATGTATTAATGAGTGTCCAAAACAAGCAATAACATTACTGGGTAAAAAAGTAGTTCAGCAAAATAAAATAGAGAATATTTTATAGTGAAGGGGTTATGTATGCAAAAAATTGCCATATTTTCAATGGGGACAAGAGGGGATATACAGCCCTATATTGTATTATCTAGAGGTTTAATTAACAAAGGATTTGATGTAACTTTAGGCACTCATCCTTGTTGGCGTAAATTGGTTGAAAGTTATGGAATTCATTTTGTTTCAATAGGTCCAGATGTTGATATTGAAAAAGAAGCAGCCAAGATACGTGGGACGAGTAAAAATCCAATGGTAAGTATGTTGAAAACAATGAACTTTGTTTTTAAATTGATTAATAGTTCCTCAAATGAAATCTATGAATGTTGTAAGGGAAAAGATTTGATTATCATATCACATAGTCAAATGGGGGCAACAGAAGCAGAATATTTAAAACTTAAAACAATTAATGTAACGCTACAATCAGAAATGTTACCTGAAACTAAGAAAAAGAAAACGCTCAAAGATAAAGTGTTCGCAATGGTTATTAATCCCATAATGGCAAGACCCTATAATCAAATAAGAAAAAAGTACAATCTTAAAAAAGTAAAATCGATGGATAAAGTAATGTCAAAAGAATTGAATTTAATACCAATTAGTAAATATGTATTAGAACCTAATCCATATTGGGATGAAAAAAATAAAGTGATTGGTTATTGGTTCTTGGAAGAGGATGATTATACACCTTCTTTAGAGTTACAACAGTTTTTGAATCAAGGTGAAAAGCCAATTTTATTGTCACTTGGTGCAATGTCATTTGAAAGTAAAGAAGAAGTAAATAAATTAAATTGTTTTATCGAAGCGTTTTCTAAAACAAACAAACGTGCAATTATTCAAGGTTTTAACAAGACACTTAAATTAGTAACATTACCTGAAACAATGATAGCAATTGATTCAGTACCTCATAGTTGGTTGTTTAAACAAGGTTATGCGGTTATTCATCATTGTGGTTTTGGTACTACTGCTTCAAGTATGTATTATGGTATACCTTCTATTCCAATTCCACATGTACTTGATCAGATATCTTTTGCAAATCATCTTTATCGTTTAAATGTAGGTACTAAACCTATACAAGCCAGCGAATTAAGTATAGAGAGATTAATCAAAACTATTCAAGAATTGGATAATAATTATGAATTTTATAAAGATAATGTTTTAAAACTTGCAAAAGATATGTATTTAGAAGCTGGACTTGAGAGAACAATTCAGCTAATAGAGGAAAGTATAAACAAATAAAAAGGAATCGAAATTCCTTTTATTTGAATATAAAGATGTCTTCTATTGGCTTTTTTACGATTCTTGAAATATCAATCGCAAGTTTTAATGAAGGGTTATACTGAGCTTTTTCAAGTCGCATAATCGTTTCTCTACGAACTCCTACTAAATCAGCTAATTGTTCTTGAGTTAATCCTACTTGAATGCGATAAGTTTTTAGATTACAAATGAATTCATTTTCCATATGTTTTA
>NZ_JAVWFO010000034.1:0-18773 GCF_036641015.1 Anaerorhabdus sp.
TGTATAGGCGGTTGTGTAGATGCCTATAATAGGAAAAAGAATAAAGCGGATGAATAATCCGCTTTTATATTGTAAGAAATTAAGTAAATGGTATCATTATGATAAGTAATGGAGGATATATCATGCAAATAGCGAAATTTGGAGTTGAAGACTGGCTTAATGTCTGGGAAAATGATGCCGTATATGATATAGCAGGTAGTTCAATTGCATCTATGACCTTAGAAGAAATAATCGATTTATCAAAAATAACTAAAGAAGAATTTACGAATGAATTATTTGCGAAGAAAATGAATTATGGATGGATTGAAGGATCACCTGAATTCAAAGATGAAGTTTGCAAATTATATAAAAATATTAAACCCAATCAAGTGCTACAAACAAATGGTGCAACAGGTGCTAACTTTTTAGCAATTTTTGGTTTGATTGAACCAAATGATCATGTGATATCTATGTATCCAACTTACCAACAATTAGTTGATATACCTAGAGCATTGGGAGCTAATGTTGATTTATGGAATATTCAAGAAGAAAATGAATGGTTACCAAGCTTAGATGATTTAAGAAAATTAATTAAGCCAAATACTAAAATGATTTGCATCAATAACGCTAATAATCCAACTGGAAGTTTAATGGATGAATTATATTTAAAAGAACTAGTTGAAATTGCGAATTCAGTAGGTGCATATGTGCTATGTGATGAAGTGTATAAACCATTTATTAAGGATATTAATATTCCATCAATTGTAGATTTATATGATAAAGGAATTGCTACCAATAGCTTGTCTAAAACCTACTCAGTAGCAGGTGTAAGAGTAGGCTGGGTGGTTGCGAATGATGAGGTATCAAATATTTATCGTAAGATAAGAGATTACACGATGATTTGCGCAGGGGTGTTTGATGATTATCTAGCAACTCTTGTATTAAAAAATAAGGAAGCTATATTGAAACGAAATGAAAAGATCGTTCTAGAAAATTTAGAAATAGTAAAAGAGTGGTTAAAAAAAGAACCATTAGTGTCACTAAAGATTCCCAATAATGTATCAACATCTTTTATTAAAATTAATATTCCAAATCCAAATGATATTGAAGATATGTGTATTGATTTATTGAAAGAAAAGGGAGTGTTATTAGTGCCTGGTAATCGCTTTGATATGCCAGGTTATGCACGACTTGGCTATTGTACACATAAAGAAACTTTAGAAAAAGGTTTAGCTGAACTTTCGAATTATTTAAGAAAATATGATAAATAAAAAAATGCTCGTTATTAAGTGAGCATTTTTTTACATAAATGATTGTAGAAAGTTTTTAACAATGTCAAAGCCGCTAATAATAGTACCTATTGTACTAAATAGGTTAGCAAATACAACGACAAGTAAAATATGAGTAACACGATTTTTGTAGAAACCTTTAACAGTATTTACATCATCTAAGATATTTTCAAAATCTTTGACTTTTGGCTTTTTCACTATTGCTTCAACTAAACCGGCAAACCATCCTGCTGCAAGTAAAGGATTGAGTGATGTAATTGGAGCAGCAACAAAGGCAGTTAATATGGATAGTGGGTGACCACATGCAAGTAATACTCCAATTGCTGATAATGATCCGTTCCATAGTATCCATATTTTAATTTGGTTTATACCTAATTCAGAATTAATTGAAAACATAGATAAAATCATAGCGATTATAAGAATAGGAATAATCCAACCAATTATTTTAGAAGAGGGCTTTTTTTCTGGGATACTTTCCAACTCCTCTATATCATAGTTTTTAACTATTTCTTTCTTAATACCAGGAATATGTGCAGCACCTAATACAGCAACTATTTTTTTACCAGGAGCATTTTTTATTTTGTGTGCTAAAACTTGATCTCGTTCATGAATTAGAACCTCCGCAACTACTGGAAATTCTTTGCTTACTTCTTTTAAAGCAACTTCTAATGCTTCAGATTGTTTTAGACTTTCAATATCATCACTACTTATCTCTTCATCATCAAAGATTGACATAATTAATGTTGTAAGTAGTTTGATTTTTTGGAAAAAGCTATGTTTTCTATAAATTCTTTTAAAAGTCGTTTGAATATTTCGGTCAACAAGTACTAAATTAGCGTTTAATTCTTTAGCACTTTCGATTCCTTGGATCATTTCTTGACCGGCTTGAACATCCAACTTTTTAGCTACTCTTCTTTGATATGATGAAAGAATAAGGTTTGCCAGCATATAGCCTGTTCTTTTTTCTTTTATTACTTTAATAATATCAGTATCTTCCCAACGTTTAGGGTTATTGATGGCTTCATAACGCTCATCATCAAGTTCAATACAAATACTATCTGGTTGTACCTCATCGATACATTCTTTAACATCTTGGCGACTTGTTTGGGATACATGAGCAGTACCTATAAGGTATATTTCTTTGCCATCTATCTCTAATTTTGTAATGTTTTGGTTCATAAATACCTCTTTTTCTAACTAAACTATTATATCATATTCAAAAATAATAGGAATAAGGGTCATTTTTTAAGTTTTCAAGGCTAAGTTAGGTATGGTATAATATCATGAGCGAGGGAGGCGGAAAAGTGATAAATTTTAACCTTGGCTTAACATTTGATAGTCTGCGAACGATTTTTCGCATGGTGTTTGATATATTCATTGTGTGGATGTTGTTATATTATGCAATAAAGATTGTAAGAACAAATTCAAGAACAATTCAAATATTTAAAGGAATTGCCCTTATATTAGTAGTAAATGGTGTGGCAAAATTCTTAGGTTTGGATACTGTTATTTGGTTGTCTGATCAATTCCTAAACTGGGGATTCTTGGCAATTATTGTTGTGTTCCAGCCGGAGATAAGATCGGTATTAGAGAAACTAGGAAAGAGCAATGTATTCTCACGTATCTCTACTTTATCTGGTAATGAAAAGGAAAAACTTGTTGATGAACTTGTAACAGCAACAATGCTTTTGTCACGTGATCAAACAGGTGCCCTTATTAGTTTAGAACAAGGACACTCTTTGAGTGACTTCATTAAGACTGGTACACCAATTAATTCAGTAGTAACAGCTGAGTTAATTACATCTATATTTGTTACCTCTACTCCATTACATGATGGGGCTGTAATTATTCAAGGAGATCGCATTGCATGTGCAAGTGCATATTTCCCACCAACTAATTTGGACTTACCATCTCGTTATGGTGCAAGACATCGTGCAGCAATTGGTATTAGTGAAATTACTGATGCAGTTACTATAGTTGTTTCTGAGGAAACAGGAGCTGTTTCAATTACTGAAGGTGGAAAAATATTAACAGTTAATCGTAAGCAATTAAGAGAGTATTTAATTCGTGTTATTTGTGGCGAAGAAACAGAAGTTAGAAATGTTAAATCAACTAATGCTCAACGTCAATTAATTATAGAGAAAGAAGCTCCTCAAGATATTCCAGAACCGATTCAAGTGATACCTGCGCAAGAGTATATCGTTGAAGAAAAGGTTGAAGAAAAACCTGCTGAAGAGCCTAAACGTGATACAAAGTTTGATACAGCAATTCTTAGTAAATTAGCTATTAAACGACATGATAACAATGAAGAAGAAACCGAAGAAGTAGAAATTCATGCACCTGTAATTGAAAAAACGCCAGTTGTCAAAGAAAAGAAACGCTTTGGTTTATTTAAGACAAAGAAAACAGAAGCTAAACCTACTAAAGAAGCTATTGATGCAGAAAAATATGAAGCTTTAGATAAAGAAGAAGCAAGCATCAAACTTCCTAAGAAGAAAGAACGCCCACTACCTTCATATCCAACACATGGTAATGATTCAGCTACACAAGAAGAATTCATGAAACCAGTAGTTGAAAAAGAAATAGTTCAAGAGCCAATATTTGAAGAAATAAAGCAAAGTAAAAAAGAGCCAGTTAAGTTCAGTGAGGTTACGCCAGTATCTAGAAAAGAAACTGAGGCAAATACTAACTCACTAAACAATATACGTGCAATGGGTGAGGAACAAGCACCAAGATTAAATAGAAAAACTAGTGGTTTCACTAGTGAGATGACGGGTGATGAAATTAGAAAAGCACGTTTGGAAGCTATTAAATCAGGAAAAACTTGGATTTTACCAAAAGATGAAGAGAATCAAGCTGAGAGAAGTGTTGAAATGATTCATCCAATACATGATAAAAATTTGGAAGATATTAAAAAACCAATTGAACCTATTAAAAAATCAGAGCACAAAGCTACATTTAAAGTTGATTTTAATGATAAGAGTGAAACTGCTAATATCGAACTAACGGGTGAACTTAAAAAAGCATCGTTAGTGGAACATGAAACAATAACACCAATCAAAAACATTGAAGATTTAATTCGTGATGATAATCTTGAAGACCAATTTGCAATGTTAGATTCATTAGGTATTGATAGAAAAAAAGTCACTGAGGTTTTAGATATCAAACCGGCAAATGAAAAGGCTGGAGGTGACAAATAATGACAAATATGAAGAATAAAAAGATCAAGGATAATAATCCTGATAGCAAACTAGAATTAGCAAATAAAATTGCTAAACAAAGTAAAAAAGTAGTTAATACTTATGCTCATTTTGAAGATTCATTATTTAGAATTATTAGAAGTTTTAGTTCTTGGATTGATAACGTATTATTTAATCAAAGATTTAGTGTAATTGTATCGTTGGGTTTAGCTATCTTACTTTATGTTACAGTTAACTTTAATTCACAAAATTCAATATTTGGTAATCCATTAGTAAATGCAAAAGAAGTTATGGATGTACCGATTACAGCTCGTTATAACTCAGATACATTTGAAATATCTGGATTACCAACATCAGCAAATATTACACTTGTTGGTGAGGGTTCAAATGTTAATGCTGCCGTAAATCAAAAAGGAACAATTGTCGCAAATCTTGAAGGTTTAACAGAAGGACAACATGTAGTTAAGCTTACAACAGAGGGGTATGGAGACAATATTACGGTTAAAGTTGATCCAACTGATGTTGTTGTGACATTAAAGAAAAAGAGTACAGGTCAATTCGATATAGGATATGACTTTATAAATCAAGATAAAATGAATAGTATTTATAGTTTGGGAACACCAGAGTTTGAATACTCTAAAGTTAATGTACGTGCGTCTAAAGAAACATTAGATAGTATTGCGTTTATTAAAGCGTTAATTGATGTTACAAACGTTGATAGTAATTTTGAACAAGAAGCAACACTTGTTGCATATGATAAAAAAGGTATTCCAGTAAATGCTGATATTGTGCCAAACACAGTAAAAGTAAAAGTACCTGTAACATCACCTAATAAAACAGTTCCAATTGTTGTAGAAACTGTTGGTGATGTACCAAATGGAAAAGCAATTCAAAGTATTACAATGGATCATGAATCAGTAACAATCTATGCATCTGAATCAGTGTTATCTAAGATTAATGAAGTTGGAGTATCATTAGATGCATCAACATTGACTAAAGATTCTAATGTATTGCGTCCAATTACATTACCTACAGGAGTTAAATCATCTAGTGTAAACCAAATAACAATGGATGTTAAACTTGGTGAGGGAGTTACAAAGGTAATACCTAATGTACCTATTTACCATAAGAATACTAAATACAAATTTACCGTATTAAATGATCAAGCTTATGTTGATGTAGAAATTTTTGGAACACAAGAAAACATTGATAAGGTTAATGCTGATGATATTATGGTTTACTTTGATATGTCTGGAGCTACTCCTGGTAATCAAGAATTTAAATTATCAGTTGAGCAACCAGTTGGATCACTTGTTAAATATTCTGTAGCGCAACCGACGTTATCAGTCACGGTATTAGGCGAAGCAGATGATAATACAACAGATGAAAGTGTAGGAACGAACTAATGGGTAGATATTTTGGAACAGATGGAATTCGTGGAAAAGCAAATGTAAATTTAGATGCTGAAAGAGCGTTTAAAGTTGGACGCTATTTAGCTTATTACTATAAACAAAAAGGATTAGGAAAAATCTTAATCGGTAAAGATACTCGTTTATCAAGTAGTATGTTTGAAATGGCGTTAGCGGCAGGAGCTACAGCGAATGGTGCAGATGTTTATTTACTTGGATATTGCCCAACTCCTGCAGTTGCATATCTTGTTATGCATAAAGATTTTGATTGCGGAGTTATGATTTCTGCGAGTCATAATCCATATTATGATAATGGGATTAAAGTGTTTAATCATGATGGGGTTAAATTAGACAGTGGTATTGAAGGTTTAATTGAAGATTACATTGATGGCAAAGAAGAAATTACTTATGCTTGCGATGATAAGATTGGTCATGTCGTGGATTACCACAATGGCTTAGAACTTTATTTAGACTGGTTAGAACAAACTTATCCACTTAATCTAAAAGGAATTAAGTTGGCAGTTGATTGTGCTAATGGTAGTGCATCAACGACAGCTGTTCAGTTATTAACACGTTTAGGAGCTACAGTATCAGTTATTCACAATGATCCTACAGGAGTGAACATCAATACAAAATGTGGTTCAACACATCCTGAAGAATTACAAGAAAAAGTAAAAAATGGTAACTTTGATTTAGGACTAGCATTTGATGGTGATGCGGATCGTTTGATTGCAGTGGATCATCAAGGTGAATTAATTACAGGTGACCATGTGATTTATGTATGTGCGAAGTATTTAAAGGCAAAGGGTGAACTAAATAAGAACACGGCAGTAACTACAGTTATGGCTAACCTTGGCTTATTTAAAGCGTTAGAAGTTGCAGGAATAGAAACATCAATTACTGCAGTTGGTGATAAGTATGTATACGAAGATATGGTTAAGAATGATTTCGTCATTGGTGGTGAGCAATCTGGACATATTATCTTTAAGAAACATTTAACTACCGGTGATGGATTACAAACGGCCCTTAACATATTGGAAATTATTGTGGACACAAAGAAAGACATTGTTACTCTTTGTGAAGGATTAAAAATATATCCACAATTGTTGGTTAATGTACCAGTAAGTGATAAAGAAGCAGCTCTTCATGATGAAGATATTCAAAAAGAAGTTGATGCTGTTACTGCTAGACTAGCGGGTAATGGTCGTATCTTGGTTCGTCCTTCTGGAACAGAACCACTTGTTCGTGTCATGGTTGAAGCTGAAAATGATGAGATCTGTCGTGAATGTGTTTATCAAGTAGTTCAAGTCATCGAAAAGAAATTTCAATAGAACTCATGGAAACATGAGTTTTTCTTATGTATAATAGAAGAAAGAATGAGAGGTGTGTTTATGACAACTCGTAAAGTTATAAGTATTGTAGAAGATGAAAAAGATTTAAATGAATTAGTAAAACGATATCTTGAAAAAGAAGGATATGAAGTTCGTGCTTATTTAACATTTGATGATGCTTTTGAACATACTAGTGATGATGATGTTCATTGCTGGATTTTAGATATTATGTTGGATGATAAAAGTGGCTTTGATTTAATTGAAGAAATTAGATTACATGCCGCAGATGTGCCAGTAATATTTATGTCTGCACGTGATAAAGAATTTGATCGTATTATTGGGTTAGAGAAGGGTAGTGATGACTATATTACAAAACCTTTTTCTCCAAAAGAACTAGTGTTAAGAGTAAACAACTTAATAAAAAGAACGTACAAAAATGATAATTCACGTATTCAAATTGATGGATATGAAATTGATGAATCGCAACGTTCAGTATATGAGAATGGTAAAGAATTAGAACTAACAACAAAAGAATTTGATTTATTAATGTTGTTTGTGAAGAATAAAGGGACTGCATTTTTACGTGAACAAATACTTGAAAAAGTTTGGGATATTAATTACTTTGGATCAGATCGTGTTGTTGATGACACGTTACGTCGTTTAAGAAAGAAGATGCCAAACCTTAGCATACATACTATTTATGGATTTGGATATCGTTTAGGTTAATGAAGAGATTAAGAATATGGATTAAAGAATTATCATTATCACAACAGCTATTAACAATTATCTTTTTTGTAATAGCGGTTTTTGGCTTGTTCTTCTTTGTTTTTCTAGCTGATTCGGTTGATACATTCGTACAAAATGAAATGTATAAAATGCTTCATAGATCGCAAGAAAGTGTAGTATACTATGCTGAAAATAATATTCCGCTTGAAACAATTGTTGAAACCGATGATAGTAATATAATTCATATTTATTACAACTCAAACAAAAGTAGATTTCAGATACTTGGACAACAAAATGTAACAAGTGAAGTAATATCAGATATATCGGCTAATATTCCATTTGTAAAAGAAGGATATAAAGATTTTATTTTTGAGTACAATAATAAGAAGACAATGTATTCTATTTTAAAACTTAATGAGGATAATTATTTAATATCACTAGTAACTGATGCATATCGTTCAGAATTTAGAACAGCATTAGTGAACAGTGTAATTAATTTGAATGTGTTGGTTGTAGGAATACTGTTTGTTATATTAATGGTTTGGGTAGCATCACTTATTTATCCATTGAATCAAATTCGTATTTATATGGAACGAATAAGACGAAATGAAAAAGCAGAATTGAAGATAGATAGGCGTGATGAAATTGGTGAGGTTGCAGATGCTTTGACAATGATGGAAGCTGAATTGGATAATCAAAAAAAGATACGTGAAGAAATGATTCAAAACATATCGCATGATTTAAAAACACCAATTGCTACCATTAAATCGTATGGTGAAAGTATAAAAGATGGTATTTATCCTTATGAAACATTAGAGAAGAGTGTAGATGTAATAATTGAACATGCGAATCGATTGGAAAAGAAAGTCTATAGTTTAATTATGTATAATAAGATGGGTTACTTATTAGATAATGATGAATCTAGTTCAGTTGATATGAAGAATATTATTGAAAAAGTAATTATGTCATTAAAGGTAATACGACCAGAAATTAAAATTGATGCAGATCTACATGAAGCAACATTTCATGGTGAAGAAGAACCGTGGCGTATTGTTGTTGAAAATCTATTTGATAATGCATTACGTTATGCAAACACGGAAATACGATTAACATTAAGTGAGAATGAATTCATGATTTCCAATGATGGTGCACAAATGTCAAAAGATCGTTTAGAAAAATTGTTTAGACCTTATGAAAAAGGAACTGATGGTAAATTTGGACTTGGTTTATCAATAGTGTATCGTGTTTGTTCGACATATAATTATTTGGTTGAAGCTGAAAACTTAACAGATGGAGTATGTTTTAGAATATCACGGCCACAATCAAAAAGAGAAAAGAAAAAAATCATCAGGGAAATAAAAGAAGATAAAAAAACTGAAACAAATGAAGACTAAAAAAGCAGTTGGGGATTAAACCTCAACTGCTTCGTTTTTTTATTTTTTTGAATCTTTTAATACTTCACTAATACTAGTTAGTGTTCCTGCTATATCTTGCAAGTTTGATGGAACAATAATTTTAGTGGATTGTCCATTTGCAAGTGATTGTAAAGCTTCATAACCTTTAAGTGTTAAGAATGCGGTATTTGGATCTGCTTGATTAATCATCTCAACACCTTTAGCTTGAGCTAAGAATACTCTTTCCATCGCTTGAGCTTGACCCTCAGCTTCAGCAATCATAGATTCTTTCTTTGCGTTGGCTCTAAGGATCATGGACTCTTTTTCACCCTCAGCAGTTAAAATAGCAGCTCTCTTTTCACCTTCAGCTCTTAGTATAGATTCACGACGTTCACGTTCAGCACGCATTTGTTTTTCCATTGAATCTTGGATATCACGTGGTGGAATAATATTTTTAACTTCAACACGGGCAACTTTAACACCCCATGGATCGGTAGCTTCATCAAGGATAGCACGCATCTTAGTGTTGATAATATCACGAGATGTTAGTGTTTCATCTAATTCAAGATCACCAATGATATTACGTAGTGTTGTTGCGGTAAGATTTTCAATTGCACTCAATGGACGTTCAACTCCATAAGTATAAAGTTTTGGATCAGTAATTTGGAAATAAACCACTGTATCAATTTGCATTGTAACGTTGTCTTTGGTAATTACAGGTTGAGGTTCAAAATCTTTAACGATTTCTTTTAATGTAACTTTATTAGAGATACGGTCAAAGAAAGGTATTAAGATGTGAACACCAGTGTGCCATGTTTTGTGGTAAGCACCTAAACGTTCAACAACAAAAGCATGAGCTTGTGGTACGATGCGGATACAATAAGCAAGTATTCCTGCTACTATAAAGAATACGATTAAGAAAGCAATAATTTCGAAAATATTCATATTTTCCCTCCATATTTGATAATTCAATTAAATCTTTTTAACGATTAATTTGGATCCTTCAATTGCTACGACTTCAATTGTTTGATCGGTATTTATTGGCTTATTGTCAATTGAAACAGCATGCCATTCAGTACCTTTTATTTTAACTAATCCCCATTGTGATTCAGTAATTGGTTCAATTATCTTTGCTTGTTCACCTATAACACGGTCTGCATTAGTAGGGACAATGTTTCCTCTAAGGTATTTTTTAGCAAGAGGACGACATGTCGCGATAAATAGAAATGATACAACAAAGAAGACAATCATTTGTCCAAAAATTGGAATGCCTAGTTGCAAGGCAATTAATCCTCCAATGGCACCTGCAGCAAACCAAATCGTTATTAGTTGGGATACTGTAATTATTTCAAGGACTACAGATCCTATTAAAATAATTATCCATAACCAAAATTCCATATTCTAATCTCCTAGCTTGACTCTTTCAAGTCAATAATAAGCATACGCTCTTTTTCGTCAAAAGTCGCATTGAGTTTAATACCATTACAGTCTTTTTGGATTAAGATCGATATTTCATCTAAAATAGGCTTATTACTTATTCTAGCATATCCTTTGCCTACAGAGACTTTATGCAACTGATCTAATGGAACTAGATTTAAATCAATTTCACGTTTTGTGATAGGTTTAATGGCAATCTTAAGTGATTTTTTATCTAAACCTATGCAACACCATCGAACATCAGCAAAATAAGAGGCTGCGGTATTGTTCAGTGTAAAGTTATTGGGGTATAAAGTTACAATTGAAGAATATGCATTACCAGGTATCCATTCGAACATAAGCTACCACCTTTCTATAAATATAGTATACGCTTATTTATTTTATTTACAAATCTTATTATACTTATTATGCATATTTTAGTTATTCTTTAAAAATAGTGGGTTTTCTAGTACAATAGTATGGAAATGAGGAAATGGTATGGCTGTAATAGATGTAATGGGTGCTTCTTGTAATTACACTGAACAAGGTAAGGGAATTGATGTTGTATTATTACATGGGTGGGGACAAAATACTCAAATGATGCAATTTATTCAAGACCACTTGTCTAGTAATTTTAGAGTATTTAATATAGATTTTCCAGGGTTTGGAGAATCATCAGAACCACCAGTTCCTTGGGGAGTTCTTGAATATACTGAGTTTTTACATGAGTTTTGTCTAAAAAATAATATTGTAAATCCTATTTTAATAGGTCATTCATTTGGTTGTAGAGTTGCGATTCGTTTTGCATCTTTATATCCTGTAAGAAAGATGGTACTTACAGGTGCTGCAGGAATAAGACCTAAAAGAGGGTTGGGTTACTATGTACGTACAAATACCTATAAACTAGGAAAGAAAGTAGTGCAATTAACAGGCTCAAAAGATTTAGAAAAGGCTCTACAAAGCAAATTTGGTTCTAGTGACTATAAAAATACAAGTGGGGTAATGAGACAGACATTTGTAAAGATAGTAAATGAAGATCTTACTCCTTACTTAGATAAGTTTGACTGTCCTGTACTTCTTGTATGGGGTGATAAGGATGATGCTGCACCATTATGGATGGGGAAAATAATGGAAGAAAAGATGAAAAATGCTGGCTTAGCTATATTTGAGGGTGATGATCACTATGCATATTTTCATCAAAGTAGACGTTTTTGTTTAGTATTAGATTCATTTTTTGAGAAGGATAAGGGGTAATTAATAAATGTTAAGAAATAGTTATCTTACATTATGTTTAATGTTAGTTGTTTATTTGATTTTTTCATGGGTTCCAGTTAAACATGCATTGCATATGTTTCAACAAAATAGATATGAAGCAGGACGTTATGGAGCTTGGTTAAAAGGAAATATAAAATCATTTTCTGGGAAATCAATGCCAATTTTAGGATTTGTTATTATCTTATTTTTAATGTCATTCTTTGTTGATAGTGTAGTTCATCAAATTATTACAGTTGTTTTAGTAACAGCTATTGGCGGATTTATGATTTTAAATGAAATAAAAAAAGAATATATCAAACCACTTGTTTTCACGGATCGCGTGAAACGCCAATTAATCGTGTTAACTTTACTAAATATTGTTGTTTATGTTTGTTTGTTCAACTTTACTAAATATTGGGATATCTTTGCGTTAATTTATTCTTTCTTTGGTGTTTGGTTAATGGTATTCGTGATGGATTTAATCACTAAGCCTATTGAAGAAGGTGTAAAAAAGAAATTCCTAAATGAAGCAAAAAGAATGCTTGATAGTCATTCTTCTTTGATTAAAATAGGTATTACTGGTAGTTATGGTAAAACTTCAAGCAAAACAATTCTTCAAGAAATACTTTCGGAGAAATTCTATTCTTTAATGACGCCAGCTTCTTACAATACACCGATGGGTATTACTCGCACAATTAGGGAAATGTTAAAACCGATTCATGAAGTGTTTATATGTGAAATGGGAGCAGATCATGTTGGAGATATCCAAGAGTTATGTGATTTTGTACATCCCAAGATAGGCTTAGTAACATCGATTGGTCCTCAACATTTGAATACATTTGGTTCATTAGATAATATTATTAAAGAAAAAATGAAACTAATCGAAAGTTTACCAAGTGATGGGTGCGGAATTATTAATATGGATAATGAGTACATTCGTAATTATTCAGTTAAAAATAACTGTCGACTAATTAAATATGCATTACAGGATAAAGATGTAGATTACTATGCAACAAATATTGAGTATTCGCCAAAAGGAAGTAGTTTTGAGGTAATTACTCAAGATGGATCATATCTATTTGAAACTAAACTATTAGGTGAACATAATATTGCTAATATATGCGCTGCAATTGCGATAGCAAGAGAACTAGGAATTGAGTGGAAAGATTTACAACAAGCTGTTAAAAAAGTGAAGTATGTTGAACATCGTTTAGAGTTAAAGAAAATAAATGGGTATACATTTGTGGATAATGCTTTTAATTCAAATCCTGTTGGATCTGCTATGTCTCTTGAAGTAATGAAAATGATGCCAAATAAACGTTTTGTTATAACTCCAGGTATGATTGACTTGGGTATGCAACAAGATGACTTAAATAAAGAGTTTGGACGCAAGATGAAAGATAAAGTTGATGAAGTCTTACTTGTAGGTGTTCAACAAACTAAACCGATTGTCGAAGGTTTAAAAGAAAGTGGTTTTGATATGGAACATGTGCATGTATGTAAAACTGTTAAGGAAGCATTCCAACTGGTTTATACACTAGCAACTCCTGCAGATACTATTTTGCTTGAGAATGATTTACCTGATGCATTTAACAATTAGCAGTCTATAAAAATGGAGTATATCATTTGCGATATACCCCATTTTTTATTCTTCTTTTTTTGTTTCTTTTTCAAATACACCATCAGATGTAACAAGTAATTTTTGCTTGGATAATCGATAGTTAACTAATTCACCTGTTAAGTTATAAGTAACTGCGGTAAATGGTACAGCAATTAACATACCAAACAATCCCCAAATAGACCCAAGAACGATAATTGATAATAATACCCAAATACCTGGTAATCCAACTGAGTTACCAACAACTCTAGGATAAATGACATTACCTTCAAATGTTTGTACTGCTTGGAAAACAATGATAAACCAAATGATGTCAATTAATGGTCTTACAGCTAGTATTAGTAAGCATCCAAATGCCATACCAAACATTGCGCCAAACATAGGGACAATGCTAGTAAGTGCAATGACGCAACTTATTAACATAGCAAATGGGAAATTTAATAGGTTTAATACAACGAAGTAAATGGTACCTAATATACATGCTTCTACAAGTTGACCTGAAATAAAACTGTTAAAGATTCTATTTGATTTGGCACCAACTTCAAAGATTCTAATTGACCATTTATATCCGAATATTGATACAAGTATTTTTCTAAATTGGCGAATAAATTTTTCTTTACTTGATAACAAGTATAAACTTAACATGAAACCTGTAAACCAATTAGCTAATTCTGTAGTAAATGCCAGTGCATTAGCGATAATACTAGAGCCTGTACCAATTGCCCAGTTACTCATATTTTTTACAATACTTTCCCAATTCCAACCTATACCATTAATAAATTGATTAATTGAATTAGCGTCTAGTGAAACATTTATTTGTTCAAGTTTAAAGAATTCTAATACTTTGTTTAAGTTATTTAAGATTGAAGCAATGTACTTAGTTCCATTTTGTAGCAGTAATTGTAAACTTGAAATGATTTGTGGAGTAATGATACTAACAATAATATAAAGTACTGCTGCAGCAAAGATAAGTGTAAGTGTTAATGATATACCACGTATCTTAGAATAAAACCAATTTTTTTCAGGTATCCATTTTTTGAGATACTTTTCAAAGATGTGCATTGGTATGTTGAGTACAAAGGCAATTCCAATGGCATAAAATAAAGGCATGAAAAGTCGCAATATCTTAGCTAAAAAAGTTAAAAAATTAGGTATATAAATAATTGCGAATACGAGCAATATTGCGTAAGTTACAATAAGAATATATGGCTTAAGCTTTTTAAAATCATCTTTATTGATATTCATAAGTAGGTTCTCCTTGATTAAAGTTTACACGATGACCACTTAAAATTCAATTAACAAGAATTCTTCTTTAGATTTACTGTTATTATATTGAATAATTTTGTATAATGGTATACGTAATTGAATTGGAGTGATTCGGATGAAAATCAAAGTAGCAGTATTTTTTGGCGGTGAGTCTGTAGAACATGAAGTCAGTATAATTTCTGCAAAACAAGCAATGGAAGCGTTAGATCCTGAGAAGTATGAAATAATTCCTATTTATATTTCAAAGAGTCGTGATTTTTATTGTGGAGAAGAGTTAAGAGATTTATCTCAATATAAGGATATGAGTGCTTTATTAAATAAAGTGCCTCAAGTAGTGTTAGTTAAGCGTGATCAAAAAGTATATATTGAACCAGTAAAAAAAGGTTTGTTTACAAAGCCTATAAATACGGTGGACGTTGCAGTACCGGTAGTTCATGGAACTAATGGTGAGGATGGAACATTACAAGGATATTTAGAAATGCTTAAAATACCATATGCAGGATGTGATGTTGTTGCAGCAGCAGTTGGTCAAGACAAAGTAATGATGAAACATATTTTAGAAAATTCAAATATACCAATGACACCTTGGTTTTGGTTATATGCTCATGAATTTGAAACTAATAAAGATGAATATATTAAAAAGGCTAGTGAATTAGGATATCCATTGGTATTAAAACCAGCATGTCTTGGATCATCAGTAGGAATTGTAATAGCTCATAATGAGGAAGAGTTCATTGCTGGTGTTGATGAAGCAGGGAGTTTTGATTTTAAGGTAGTTGTAGAAAAGATGGTACAAAATCTACGTGAGATTAATGCATCGGTTATGGGCTCTTGTTTTTCATCACAAGTTGGAGAATTAGAAGAAGTAACAAAGAATGATGAAATATTATCTTATAAAGATAAGTATCAAGGTGGTTCTAAAAGTACTAAAGGATCAGGTTCTAAGGGGATGGCTAGTACATCACGTTTAGTACCAGCTCCTGTTGCTGAGGATGAAACTAAGAAAATTAAGGATTTAGCGCTTGAAGTATTTAAAGTTTTAGGATCAAGTGGAGTTTGCCGAATTGATTTTATGATGGATGGTAAAACTCATGAGATAGTTGTAAACGAAATTAATACTATTCCAGGATCATTGGCATTCTATCTATGGAGTCCATTAGGAATTGACTTTACAAAGTTAATGGATGAGTTGATTAAAGTTGCATTAGATCGTCATAGACGTAAAGAAAAAATGACTTTCTCATATGATACAAATTTATTAGCAAATTATTCTGAACAAGGTAGTAAAGGTTCTAAAGGTGTAAAACGATAGAATCTCATATATAATATAGACAAATGGAGGGTAATATATGTCAACACCACATAACGCCGCTGAAAAGGGGCAAATCGCAAAAACAGTATTAATGCCAGGAGATCCACTTCGTGCAAAATTTATTGCGGAAACATTTTTAGAAAATCCTAAACAATTCAATGCAGTACGTAATATGTTTGGGTATACAGGAACTTATAAAGGAAAAGAAATCTCTGTAATGGGTTCTGGTATGGGAATGCCAAGTATTGGTATTTATTCTTATGAACTATATACTCAATACGGTGTAGAAAATATCATTCGTATAGGCTCTGCAGGGGCTTACACAGCAGATTTAAAAGTATTTGATGTTGTACTTGCGGATAGTGCTTATAGCGAATCTAGCTATGCTTTTGTGCAAAGTGGATATAAAGAAGACAAAACATATCCATCAAAAGAATTAAATGATAAAATTAAACTGGCTTCTACTATGGTAGGCATACCTTTAACTGAATCTTGCATTCATTCATCAGATGTATTCTATCGTGAGGGTGGACTTGGTTATGTAGATGTATTAATTAATGAAAAGAAATGTAAAGCAGTTGAAATGGAAAGTTTTGCATTATTCCATAATGCCAATGTTTTAGGTAAAAATGCTGCATGCTTAATCACTATTTCAGATAGTTTTGTATCAAGTGAAGTAACTACTGCTGAAGAACGTCAAAACTCATTTACAAACATGATGAAAATTGCATTAGAAGCAGCAATAATGTAATTTAAAAAATTAATAAAAAAAATTCAAATTTAGAAAAAAAGTACTTGCCATCAAAAATGCTTTATGGTACTATGATATAGCACTGTTAAGTATTACATGAAGAAGTACTCAAGAGGCTGAAGAGGTGCCCCTGCTAAGGGTATAGGTCGGGAAACTGGCGCGAGGGTTCAAATCCCTCCTTCTTCGCCATAATATTGGTCTGGTGGTGTAGCGGTTAACATGCCTCCCTGTCACGGAGGAGATCGCGGGTTCGATTCCCGTTCAGACCGCCATTTATTACAGTGTGCCTATATTGAAAAATATAGGTTTTTTTATGTTTTAGGACAAACATAATCTTCTAGATGAAAAAATTTTGTTAGTATTAATGTCAACATAAAATTGCACAATAGTAATGAGAAAAAATGAGAGTAAAGAAAATTCATGTTTTAAGGAATTTGAAAATTACTATTGACCCATATCATAATAATTAGTAGTCTATGGTTAGAATAGAAAAACGAAGAAAGGATGTTCGATATGAGAAAAATATATTTATTGCCCATTATTTGCTTGCTGTTTATATTAACAGGATGCATTCAAAACGAAAGAGATAATAACGATGTTAACGAAACTCAAGTACCAACTCCTTTAAAAGATACGAATCAACAATTTGAAATTAACTACGATATTAAAGTTGATCTGATTCAATATTTTTCTTCAAGAAGTATGGATTCAATTAAGGAAGTTGAAGACAATGTATTTGAAATCACAATGATACCTGAGGACTGGGATACCGAGTTTAAATATTACTATAACTTCAATAAGAAAGAGCTAATTACGATAAGTGCTTATCTTGATGAGACAGTTGTACCAACTGTTTTTTATTGGGGAGATAATCAATGGTTACAAGAAGGAACATGTAAGTATTATTTGGGTACAGGATTTGATAAATCAACAGATTGTTCTAGAGTAGATGAGGGTATAGTAGCTTTGCATGCAGCATCGAGGCAAGAAATAGTCTTAGGTAATATACATTCTACGTACTCACAACAAAAATCTGAATGTAATAGTATGTTTGATAAAGAGACAGGAGAAAGACTTTGCGAGGCTTGGGTATTGTTCGATAAAAATGTGAGAAATAAGTTCTATATAGAGATAAATAAATATATGGACAATAATTATACGTTTGATGAAAATATAACAAGCGAAAAATATATCAAGTTAATACAAGATCAAATTGACAATGGTTTTCGATAATCGAATTAAACTACATAATATAAATTATAGAGGAAATTATGAAGCGAAAAATTATTGTTTTAGCTATATTTGCACTAATTTTAGGATCAGGCACAACAACAATTTTTGATAATAAAGATTAGTGAGAGAACAAAAATGAAGTATAAAGATTCATTTATAGGGAGAATTTAAATATGAGAATATTTAGTAAATGTATATTTCTATTTTTTTCATTATTATTACTAGGATGTTCATTTGGGAATGAAGATATAAATCAACAACTTAATATCAGTGAAAAAGGTCAAAAAACCGAAAGAAAATTAGTAACGGTTGACAAAACTAAAGAAACAACAAAGAATTTATTATCTGCTGAACAAAGTGACCAGATACTTGATTTATTCGAACAACAATTTCATAAAGAATTTATAATAATAAACTATGATGGTAGTAACATTTACAGTGATAATTATGTTAATTTGTCAATAGCTTCAAAGGACAATCCAAATTATTTTTTTAGTTCATTAAAGTACTTGGATGATTTATATATTGATAGATATGATCTAATTTATTATGAGATAACTCAGTACCAAAAAAAAGCAGATTTGGTATATGAAAA
>NZ_JAVWFO010000035.1:0-16286 GCF_036641015.1 Anaerorhabdus sp.
TTTCATAATTTCTCCAATTCTTGTCTATTATATCACTAACGGGATTAAATTCATTCACATAATAATAAAAACTTTCTATACAAAGCAGAAAGTTTTCTTAATTTTTTTTGAATATATCAATGATTTAAATTTTGACAATTAATCGTTATATCACAATTCAAATTCGACTATTTCACCATTTTTTATACCCTTTTTCCCCGTGGTCGCATGAATCATCATACCATGAGCTGCAATTATTACTTTCGAATAGTGTTTATATCTTTCTAATACTTCAATAACCCTTGCTTTCATAATATCTTTATCTTCCCAATTTCTCTCACATCCATTTGGATAAACACCCTTATTTTCTGTATACTCCTGGTAGCAGTTATCAGCAATACTATCTTCTTCATATGTATAATTTTTATTTGCTAGCCATTCGTGTAAGTTTGTCTCGACTATTATATCAACACCCAGCTCCTTAGATAATATTGCGGCAGTTTGTAGGGCCCTGGTATAAGGAGAAGATAGAATAATACACGAATCTTTTAAACGTTTATCTTTTGAAGTAGCTTTAATCTGTTCAATTCCTTCATTTGTCAAAGGTGCTAGATTTGCACCAAATCCTTGATATATTAAAGTGTTCCTATTCTCATAATCCGTTTCCCCATGTCTTACAAAATAAAACATAACTTTCCTCCTTGTACATATTAAAACCTTATCATATTTAGAAATTATGACAAGGCTTATTCACTATAACCAATTATCCAACTTACAATTACCGCTTACGGTGTTAATAAGAAAAACAGCTCTTTGTTTACCTTCAGTATATTCAATATTGTTACTACCCTTTTTTAATGCATATTTATCATTGAATCTACCACTGATTGATTTGAAACTCATTTTATATCCTTGATTTTCTAAAAGCGAAATCAAAACTCCGGCGCTTACTGTTGATCCTTTATAATAACTATCTTCTTTTGCAGCGAGTTTAACAGAACCACTCGTCGTTTTAAAATAAATCTTTGTATATGGCTGATATACACGAATACTTCCACTTACTGTTTCAATATCAGCATAATTGCCGATTCCATGACTTTCAATTCGCCCACTCACTGTCTGCAAATCAATATCATCATTATTAGTATATATTTGAATATGTCCACTTGTTGAAAAGAGTTTTAAATCAATATTATAAGTCTTGGGTAAAAACAATTGTAGTATACCTTTAGAAATTTTCATACATACTAATTGTTCAATTGAAAACTTACGTTCAATAACTAACTCATTATTATTCATTTCAAATGAGACTTTATTATTGAAATCACCATCATATTGTACATAGATGTCATTGTCATCATGATAGTTAACTACAATATCCTCTTCTACAAGTTTTACCTTAATCTTCTTTACATCAGTATATCTTTCTTTTATTTTCATCATTTACACCTATAGAAAAATGGGAGTTAATCCCATTCTTCAATTTTAAAACTACCACTTACTGTTTCAACATTAAATCGCAATTCATTATTACCAAAATTCGTTTTAACTTCACCACTGAATTTTTGATCATTGTATAAATCTTTAAATTGTCCAGATACAGTATCAAAATCAACTGTATAACCAACGGATGAATCATACAAATTGCATCGTACAGAACCACTCACTGTATTAGCATCAATTTTAGCATCTTCTTTAGTTGTTAATCTGATATTACCACTTACTGTTTCTGCATCAACTTCATCAAATCCACCATATGTTCTAATATTACCACTTACTGTATTTAAATTTGCTTCATAACCTGAATTTGTAACATCAATATTACCACTTACTGTGTCAATTTGAAGTTGATTTACACTAGGTTCTACATCCACATTACCACTAACATTCGATAAATCTAGCTTATCAATTTGGTTAGATGGCATATAAATTTCAATTCTTCCAGAATAGCCAAAATTAAATAAATTGAAATACCATTCATCTTTTCTTTCAATTTTTAATTCATTACCATTAATAATTGCTCTAGGAGTACGATCAGGATTTCCATAGTATTTAATGATAATATCATTTGAATTATGTTCATAAACAACTATTTCTTCTTCAACTAAATTAACATCAATGTTTTTAACATTACTATATTTTTCCTCAAATATTAATTCATTCTTACTAGAACCATTATAATTAAAGAATCTAAAATTCATTTTTTTACCCATGAAAAATGCACTAGCTATACCACACACAAGAAATAAAAGTGTTACTAGAATTATAAGCTTAGTTATTAATATCTTTTTCATTCATTGATACCTTTAAGTTGGAAAATAACAACAATGATTTGGTGTAATATACCAGAAATTACCCAAATAATCCAACTTATACCCCAAGCATGAGTTACAAATGATATTAGTAAGTAAATAGCTGTAATTATTAACCAGTAAATTGAAGATATAGCTTCAAATACTTTACGATCTTTTGGTTTCATTGATTTAATTTCTTGTTCTTGGCATTCTTCATAGTCTTTATATTCTTTTGGCGTTGACATATGAGAATATACAATCATTGCCGTTGCGATAGCAGCAAGCACTAATAAAGTTATAACACCTATCGTTCCACCAATATCTTCCATTCCTACTTGTTCACCAATTGATGAAAATAGTATTAAAGCGGCAGCACCTAATATATATAAACATACTCCAATTGCAGTATTTTTTGCATTTCTTTTTCTATAAGAATTTGCTTCGATAACAAAATCTTCATTAGGCATTACTTCTCTTATCATTTGATCTACATCTCCCATATTTGCTACAGCTAATCCATAGCTTTCTGTTTCTGATTTTCCTTGACTAATATAGTCCTCAAATCGTTCATTTAAGTTGGAAGCAATTTCCTCTTTTAATTCAATTGCTTTTTTACTTCTAGGTACATCCTTGAAAATCACATCCACATAATTCTTTATTTTGCTATTCATTGTCTATCCTCCAATATTTTGTCAATCATTGACTTAGCATCATTCCAGTCGGTTAAGTTTTCATAATATAGTTGTTTACCCAATTCGGTAATCGCATAATATCTTCGTCTTGCTCCAGTTGCTTCATCACCCCAATACGAGATAATATATCCACCCTGTTCTAATCTTCTAAACGTTGTATAAAGAGTTGCCTCTTTTAATTCAAAACGTCCACTTGTCATATCATTAATAGATTTATTGATCTCATAACCATAACTATCATGATGGAGAAGTTGAGCCAAGATAAATGTATCTGTATAGCCACGAATAATATCTGACATTACTAACATTTTTGTACCTCCTTGATACCAATAATATAGCTCAAGATACCTCGCCTGTCAAGGTATATTTTAAAATATAGTATTATTTTATGTGATGTAGTTTTAAAAATATTCATCTAAATAATCAAAAAACCTTTAATTATAGTCTTTTTGGCTATAAGTCATTGAAAGTATGGTGTTTATAGAGTACAATAGATTTTGCGAAAAAGAGGTAAAAACATGACAAAAGTACGTACTAGATTTGCACCTAGCCCTACCGGCTACATGCACATAGGTAATTTAAGAACAGCTTTATACGAATTTTTAGTTGCTAAAAAAGATCCTGAAGGAGTATTTATTCTTCGTATCGAAGATACTGACCAAGGTCGTTTAATTGAAGGAGCAACCGATATTATTTATAATACCCTTGCTCAATGTAAATTATTTCATGATGAAGGACCAGATGTTGGTGGAAATTATGGATCATATGTTCAATCAGAACGTATGAAATCAGGAATCTATAAAGAATATGCAGAAAAACTTATAGAACTTGGTGGAGCTCACTATTGTTTTTGCCAAGAAGAAGATATTCAAGCACAACGTGAATTAGCTGAGGCTCGTGGGGAATCATTTATTTTTCATGATCCTTGCAAATCATTAACAATTGAAAAAGCTAAAACTAGAATTTCTAATGGTGAAAGTTATGTAGTAAGACAAAATATTCCAACTGAAGGTACTACTTCATTTGATGATGAAGTTTATGGAACTATTACAGTTGAAAATAGCACATTAGATGAAGCTATTTTATTAAAATCTGATGGATACCCTACTTATAATTTTGCTAATATTATTGATGATCATATGATGGAAATTACACACGTTATTCGTGGAAATGAATATCTATCTTCAACTCCTAAATATAATTTAGTGTACAAATCATTTAATTGGAATATCCCTACATATGTCCACTGCCCACCAGTAATGAAAGATGAGCATCATAAGTTATCTAAACGTAATGGTGATGCATCATTCCAAGACTTAGTATCAAAAGGGTATTTACCAGAAGCTATTATAAACTATATCGCTTTATTAGGATGGGCTCCTGAAACTGAACAAGAAATTTTTACTTTAGATGAACTTAAACAAGCTTTCAATGTAAAACGTATTGGTACTTCAGGTGCAATCTTCGATATTGATAAACTTACTTGGATGAACGGTGTTTATCTACGTAATATGGATATCGATACCTACTACGATACTGTTAAAAACTATATATCTGAAGGTGTTAAAGGAAATTATTGTCACAAAGAAATTGCTAAAATACTTCAACAACGAGTTAATACTTTGAGTGAAATAGTTGAAATGGTTGATTTCTTTGATACTTATAATGTTTTTGATAGAGAGTTATACACTAACAAAAAAATGAAATCAAATCCTGAAGTTGCTTTATCTTCATTAAAAGCTGCTAAAGAATTACTAGAAACATTAACAAATTGGGAAGAAACAACAATTCACGATGAAATGATGGCTTTAGTAGAAAAGTTAGGAATCAAAAATGGTCAATTACTTTACCCTGTAAGAGTTGCTATTACTGGTAAACAATTTACTCCAGGGGGAGCAATTGAAATATCATATATCTTAGGAAAAGAAGAAACACTAAGAAGATTAGAACTAGCTATTCAAGATTTAGATAAATAGTATATTAAAACAGAACTAGTGAGATTTTAGCTCCATTCTAGTTCTGTTTTTATTTTAATAATTTTTCTGGTTCAATACCAAATAACTTGGCTAATGCAATTAAATTTGCAGTACTTGGATCAGAAATCCCATTTTCCCATTTTGATACAGCCTGACGACTTACTCCCAAACGCTCAGCTACAAGTTCTTGAGTCATATTACAACGTATACGATTCGATTTAATAGCATCACCCAAATTTTTATAAAATTGAATATTCTTATTGCGAAACTGATTACCTCGTAAATACTTAATTAATGAACAAATCACAAGAATAATTAAAACAAAACATAATGCGATAAATAAGATTGGTATTATAGCCAAAAACCAATAATTCGTATTAAAACCATCCATATATTCACCTAACCACTTTCCATGAATAAATACTATCAAATACATTTGGTTGCGAACACCACTTATTTGTCAACTGTAGGTTAATTTATCCAAATTATATCGTTAGTATCCATATAAGGAACTTTTTCTCCAGTAGTTAAATCCATAACAAATGTTGTATTACATATATGAGAAAATAACTCATATAGAAACCCAAATTTTTTAGCGAAATTATAATCATTATAGATCAAATATTTTCCATTAGGCGAAATAGCCAAAATTTCAAAAGTATCAATCCAACTGTTATCGTCTTTAGCTTCTAAAATCTTCACTGTTTCTTCATTGGTAATCATATATATACTCTTATCATCATTTTTGATTACTTTAATGCCATTAGATTCAACTTTTCTTATTTCATTAGTAACTAAAGTTTCTTCTTTACCATTTTCAATCACTGAATCATTTTGAATTATGAATCGTGTCCAAATATTATCTTTCATTGCGACAAAAGATAACTCCCCATCTTTATAATCAAAATCAACAATATTTAAATTTTGTTCATCTCCAAAAGGATGTCCTGTGACTAACTTTCTATTTTTCAAAGTAGCATCTGATTCATATAATACCAAATTTTTATCATTATCACGCTGTGTAAAAATGATTGTTCCATCCAAACCGCTTAAAAATGATTGCGTTTTAAATTGATTACCAATCAACGGTATAGCTATACAGATCAAAATTACACATACAGATACTATAATAAATTTTCTCGTTTTCATACTTTTCTCCACTATCTGAATAATTCAATTTCATTTATATCTTGGTTAACTTTATCATGATTAGATATTAGAATACAAATTATAGTTTCAGGTTTAGGCAATGGAATCTTGGGATTAATTAAATATTGATTCATAATTTCTTGTATCATAGACCAATATAAATACGCCAATACTTTAGAATTTTCATTGGTAATTGAACCCTCATTTTGTCCTTTTTTTATAAATGACTCAATTATGTCAAACATATTCTCTTTAGATATCAACTTTTTGGCATCTTTCGGAACATCATTGCTTCTTTTTACCATACTCAAAAATGTAAATATCTTAGCTCTATACGGTTGTTTTTGGATGGAATCAATGAAATATTCCGTCAGACCATAGAAAAACTCATACATCGACTCATAATACATTCCATAAGGTAACTTAGTTCCATCTACTGCAATTTTAGTTAACTCGGTAAACAATTCTTCTTTATTCTTAAAATAGTGAAATAATAAACCAACACTCATTCCTGCACTAGTTGCGATATCTTGGATTTTAGTACCTGTATATCCTTTCGCAACAAAAATATCAATTGATGCAATTATTATCTCTAATTTTCTCTTTTCTTTTTGCTCATATCGCATAAATACCCCTTATTGAATAAATATTCAATGAATATATTTTCAATATAACGTATTATTATTTTAATTGCAAGTTATTAATTCAGTTTATCTAATTTTACAAATAAAAAAGCCCTATTTTCATAGGACTCATATAGTTAAATTAAGCAGCTAATGCTTTCTTTGCAGATTCAACAATTGATTCAAATCCCTTAGGATCGTGAATTGCAATTTCACTTAACATTTTACGGTTTACTGTAATTCCAGCTAACTTTAAACCGTGCATTAATTTTGAATAGCTCATATCATGCATTCTTGCTGCTGCATTGATACGTGCAATCCATAATTTACGCATGTCACGTTTAGTTTGTTTACGTCCTGCAAATGCATAACGCATTGAGTGCATTACTTGTTCATGTGCTGTTTTAAATAATAAATGTTTTGAACCAAAATATCCCTTTGCTAATTTTAATACTTTCTTTCTACGTGCACGTGCTACAGTGCCACCTTTTACTCTTGCCATTTCTTATTTCCTCCTTCTGCCTAGTATTGAATTAAGTGCTTAATTCTCTTCATATCGCTACTTGATACAAGCGTAGCTTTTCTTAAATGCACTTTTTGTTTGTGAGATTTATGTGCAGCCATGTGAGAAATATAGTTATGGCTTCTCTTTAATTTTCCAGTTCCAGTTTTTTTAACACGTTTTGCTAATGTTTTCTTAGTCTTCATTTTTGGCATAAATTTATCCTCCTCTATTTACCTTTTTTTGGCGATAATACGACAGACATAGTGTTACCTTCCATTGATGGTGATTTTTCAACACCTGCAAACTCACTCATTTGCGCAATGAAATCCTTCATAACTTGCTTGCCAACTTCCAGTCTTGTGATCATACGACCTCTAAAACGCATATCAACTTTAACTTTCATACCTTCTTCAGCCCACTTTTGAGCTTGACGTAACTTAGTGTCAAAGTCGTGCTTATCTATTACAGGAGACAATCTTAAAGGTTTAACTTCTGTAACTTGTTGATTTCTTTTAGCTTCTTTCGCCTTCTTTTGAGATTCGAAACGATACTTTCCAAAATCAAGAATTTTGCACACTGGTGGATTACCATTTGGTGCAACACACATTAAATCTAGTTCACCTTCGTAAGCCTTCTCTAATGCTTCGCGTCGAGACATAACACCTAACTGTTCCCCATTGGGACCAATTACAAGAACTTCTTTGAATCGAATGTTTTCGTTGACTAGTTCATCAGTCATGAATTTTTTAGTAATAAGCGACACCTCCATGTCTATTTATCGAATAAAAAGCAGGTGCATAGTGCACCTGCTTACTAGAGTACTTGATAATCAATTACCGTAGCGTGAACCCAAATCCGAAGGATATCAGGTGAGAAGAGGTGCTTCTACTTTCCACATCTTTAAATACTTGTTTATTTTAACCTATTTGGTCCTATTTGTCAAATATTAAATCCAACAACGTGTACATCTACACTGCCACATTTCATATTAGTCATATCTAAGATATTTTGATAAATTCTATTTTGCAGAATTTCACATGTTGCATTAACATTTGCACCATATTTAAGTTTTACATCCACTGCAATATGTAATTGATTGTTTATAATTTTGCAAGAAATCGCTTTTGAAAACTTTGTAGCAGGAATTCTTTCTACGCTATCAACATCATCTAAAGTGATATCAGCAATTAGTTCAAATACATTTTTAGATAAAGCGATTTCACCAATTTCTCCATCTTTTTCATTTAATAATACATATTCTTGAGCCATTTTCTTCACCTCTATATTGGCATTATATCACGAATTACCCTTTATTTAAAATAGATTTGTTATCTTACGTTCTAATGACATAGCATAATCTTTACTAAATTCTTCAAAGTCTTCTATTGTTTCTGTACGAAGACTGATGAGTTCGATATAGTCTCTAAATAAATCTAACATACTAAATAACTTATCTTCATGAATAATTTCTATCTTACCTATTTTAACCAGTGTTTTAGCTACTACCAGTGAAAAGAAATCACGACATTTTTGACTATCAATCTGTCCTAATTGTTCAAATTGACTTAAATACCATGATGGAGGAATAATTAAAGTTTTAATTATTTCTATGAACTTAGAAAAATCTTGTACATTATTACCAGGTTCAATTGCAAACAACATAACAAAAAATACATGCCATTCAAAATCAATATTCATAATACTTTCCCAATATTGACCAATAATATTACAGAAAGGATCAGGATGTTCATAATTTTTTTCTAAATAAATTGGATAACTGAAATCAAAATCCATAATTTGTAATAAGTTAAAATGTTCAAAGTATTCTACCATTTTATATTGTGGATGTTCACTTGAAGCAAAATCTTTAATATAAATATATTGACTTAATACTGAACTACATTTTCTAAAATCAGTAGTAAAACCAACTGTATTATTCATTTTTAAGGCTACTAAATCATTAATAGCTTTGGCAATGAATACTTTAAATCCATCTACTGTCATTCCAATTTCACGATCATTTTGTGATTGATTAATTAATTGGCGATACACAATTTGCAATTGGCGATCTACTACTTCGAGATTATCTCTTATTGAACCCAGAATATTTTTCATAAAAGCATCATATACAACAAATTGTGTATTTTTATATACCACTTGATGCTCAACTTCAGACCAAAATGAATGTACTAACGACTTAATTTGTAGTTCAAAGTTAATCTTCTTTTGATTGAACATCATATGTCCATCAATACGATAAATCGTAAACCCATTTCTCTGTAGCTGCGGTTGGGGCATATTTAGCTCTAGAAATACATTTTCATTTTGAACACATTGATATGAAGCATTACCTGTATCTAAAAAGTGCTGATACAATGATTTAAAAATGTCATTTTCATCACTAATAAAACGACATTCTAACGTTAATCCTATTAAATCAGGTAGTGCATCTATTGCTTCATCTGCTGTTTCAAAATCTAAATAATACTTATTTCTTATTAGTTTTTCTTTTAGACTATCTTTTGATTTAATACGTGATGAAATATTAACCAAAACTTCACCCTTATCCTTCATCAAATCTTCAAATAATTCTATTAATACATGCTCCACATATTGAAAAGTAGGCTCATTTAAATCTAATAGGTTGCTTACCTGATCAATAAAGTCAAATAATTCTAAACGCATAGCTTCATCTCCTATCGTAATCGTAATCCCTTGGGTACTTTATTTTTAATAATTGAACCATCACTTTTACCAAATCCAATATAGTTATTGTATATTTTAATCCCTACATATCCTTTAGTTGTTGGAATCGAAAGTATATTACCTTTCCTAAATGATTCAATTTCATTTTCTTCACAAATTATTTCATGATTTATATTGTTAGTAAAGAGTGTAGATGTATATAAGTGTTGGTGTGGTTCAAAGCGATTATTCACAACCTCACCTATTAATACTTGGTTACGTAAAACATAATTATCTTTTAAATCATAAAAAGGATGACTTCCTGCATAAACACGATTATTCTTGCAAAAATAATTATAGTCACCTTTCAACTCAGATTTAATAAATTGCTTAACACAATCAGGTAATAACTCACTTTTTAAAATGGTTAACTTATTTTCCTTAGTTATTCCTTTTTTTCTGAATTTCGCTACAAAGTGACCTTCCCCTTCATCCATAGGTAGAATTCGTCTTGTATATTCAGTAGGAAAACCATCTAAATGTAATCCTTTTCTACCCCATGTAACATCTATATTTAACAACTCAAGTTCTTTGAACTCTTCTAACATCCATGCAACATTTTCTTCATTTTCTTCGACTGCATAGGTACATGTTGAATATACAAGAATTCCATCATCTTTCAACATTTTAATAGCATGAGGAAGAATGCTTCTTTGACGTTTAGCACAACTTTTAACGTGCTCTTCACTCCAGTCCTCTAGTGCTTTGCTTTCCTTTTTAAACATTCCTTCTCCACTGCATGGTGCATCTACCAATACTTTATCCATCATACCTTGAAGGACAAACGATAGTTTTTCAGGCGTAGAATTGGTAACAATCGCATTGCTAATTCCCAATCTTTCAATATTACTTAACAATATTTGTGCTCTTTTTGTTTCAATTTCATTTGTAATTAATAAACCCTCTGAATCCAAATATTGTGCTATTTGCGTGCTTTTTCCACCAGGTGCAGCACATAAATCCAAAACCCAATCCATAGGTCTTGGATTTAACACTTCAACCGCACTTGCTGCACTTGGTTCTTGCATATACATTAATCCTAGTGCATGTGGTAACGAATTCCCATATCCATCGTCAGAATCCAGTACGTATGAATGCATTGCAAATTTTGACCTATGAGAAGGAATTTTAAATAAGTTAAAAAAATCTTCTTCACTTATTTTTTTTGTATTTACTCTGAATCCACGATATGGTTTCTTCGCAAGAGTTTCGAGGTATTTCTCATAATCTTCCTGCAAAAGTCCCTTCATTCGTTTTAAAAAAACTTCATTCATTACTTAAAACCTCTTTTGCATCAGTTTGATCTTGATTCATTTGTTCGATTAATTTTTCAATTGAATTAAATTTAATCTCATCTCTTAAATATTTAACAAATTGTAATTTAACTTGTTTGCCATAAATTTCGTTATTAAAATCAAAAATATTACTCTCTACTGAGCACTTTTGCGAATAATTAAAAGTAGGATTATGACCAACATTAATCATACTTTTATATTTAACTCCATCAATGATAGTCCATCCTGCATAAACACCCACACGAGGAACTATTAATTCATCTATTACATCTATATTAGCTGTAGGAAAACCAATTTCTCTTCCTCTTTTATGCCCATGTATTACATCTCCTATTATTTCATAGGTATAGCCCAGTAAACGATTTGCATGTTCAATTTCACCATTTTCTAAATATTCAGTTATACGTGATGAACTTATCTTCTTTTCTTCCTCATTAATTGAATCAATTACAAAAACATCAAACAAAGATTCTGCTTGAAGCTTTAATTTATTTGCGTCACCTTCACCTTTAAATCCATAATGATAATCAAAGCCACAAACTAAAGCTTTTAAATGACATGGTTTCAATACTTTATTAACAAAGTCATTTGACGTAAGTTTACTCATTTCCAAAGTAAAATCTAATACAATAATTCGATCTATTCCTAGCTTTTCAGCTAGTTCCACTCTTCGATCATCTGTCATAAGATGTTTCACATTTTGCAACCCTTTAATTGTTACCCAAGGGTCTGGAGAAAACGTAATTAAAGCACTTTCTACATTTTTTTCTTTAGCTAATTCTATTGTTTTGTTAATTAATGCTCTATGCCCTAAATGAAGCCCATCAAAATACCCAATACAAGCTACAATAGGCGCATCAATCTTTGTACTATTTATACTGATTTTATCTACTTTCATCACCACAAACCTCTTTTACTTCGATATTCATTTCCATCCTTTTCATAAGCCGCTAATATCTTATGATTATGTGTTAACATTACTACTTCATCATCACATGGTAATTTAATACGTTTTCCTTGCATAACTTCCTTTACACATTCTACTTCAAAACGTTTATATTCAGGATTAATAACATCTTCTATATCATGTATATTTTCCATTGTACACTCTTCAATTGTAATTGCGTCATCAATCGATACATTAGCGATTCGTGTCCTAATAAGTGATGACATTGTACCCACAGTATTTAATTTCGCTGCAATATCCTCACATAATACACGTATATATGTTCCACTTGAAACTACAGCTCTAATTTTAATTTCACCAGCAAATGACATACACTCAATTTCATCAATTATTATATTACGTGGTTTTACCTCAACTTCTTTGCCTTCACGATGATATTCATATAGTTTCTTACCATTAACCTTTATCGCTGATACCATTGGTGGTATTTGAACCTGAGGTCCAAGAAAACTTTTAAGGACATCATTGAACTGCTCTTCAGTTATCATTGGAATCTCTTTTTCTTCTATTGTCTCTCCCCATATATCACCTGTATCAGTTTTAATGCCTAATTTTATTGTTGCGATATATTCTTTTTTACTATGCTCGCAATAAGGTAAACATTTACAGGCTTTACCTAACAATACAATTAAAAGACCCTCTGCGTTTGGATCTAGTGTTCCTGTATGACCTACTGCTTTTTCTTTCAAGGATCTTCTTATTTTTGCACAAACATCAAATGATGTCATATTTTTTTGTTTTTTTATATAGTAAACGCCGTCCATTTGTTTCCTCATTTCCTTAAACATTATAGCAAGTTCATGGTATAATAGCAAAGCATCTAGGAGTGATTAAACTATGTCTGTTAAACATATATTAGGAAGAATGCGTAAGGCTGATTTGGACTTTAACTTAATGCAAGATGGAGATCGAATAGCTATCGGTATTTCAGGCGGTAAAGACAGCATGCTACTACTTTATTGCATGGCTCTATATCGCAATATCGCTTTACGTCATATGGAAAAGAAAATCGAAATTGTTGGGATTCATATTAAAATGGGATTCCCTAACATGGACTTTTCTTCTGTAGAAACATTTTGCAAAGAAAATAACATTGAATTTCATGATATTGATTCAAGAATCTATGATATTTTAAAAATTCAAGCTAACGAAGATGGAACATTGAAATGTAGTATTTGTTCAAAGTTAAAAAAAGGTGCCGTTATAAATGAAGCAAAAAAATTAAATTGTAATAAAACCGCTTTTGCCCATCATGCTGATGATGCAATTGAAACTTTATTTTTAAACGCTATATTTGGAGGACGACTAGCAACTTTTGCACCTCAAATGTATCTTACAAATTCCGAAATGACTTTTATAAGACCATTTGTTTATTGCTTTGAAAGCGATATTAAAAAAGCAATTCAAGAAACGACTGTGCCTATTGTAAAAAGCACCTGTCCAATGGACGGTCATACAAAGCGACAAGATATGAAAGAATTGTTAGAAAATATATACAAAACATATCCATCATCAAAAGAAAACTTTTTGTTGATGCTACACAATCAAAAGCAATTGGATTTATGGGTTAAAAAGAGTGATATAAATGAATAAGATTAAACGCATATACATAGAAATAACTAACAAATGCAATTTACGTTGCAAATTTTGTAGTTTTCATCATCGACCATTCCATGAAATGTCATTAGAAGAATTTGAAACCATTTTGTTAAACATTAAACACATAACACCATTTATTTATCTACATGTGCAAGGTGAACCTCTCATACATACAAAATTTGATGAAATTATGTCACTTTGTGATAAACATGCTATGAATGTACAACTAGTAACAAACGGTACATATTTAGCTAACCAACCAAATTTAATTAATCATCCCTCATTACGAAAAATAAGTTTATCACTTCACAGCCTTGATTATCAAAATTGTGATATCGAAGAATATATGAAAACAATCTTGAATTTCATTCATGATTTTACTAATTCAAAATATGGTTTTGCTGAATTGCGATTTTGGGTAAGTGACAATTTAAATGAACGTGCCAATTTAGCGTTAAAAATGATTAAAGATAATTATCAATTAAAGCCTACTAATAAGCCCAATAGTTACTCCTTGCAAGAAAGAGTTTATTTACACTTTGAAAATCAATTTACTTGGCCAAGTGAAGAAAATAGTGATGATTTATGTGGCACATGTCGTGGTGGCAAGGACATGCTGGCAATTTTAGCTGATGGAACTATTGTACCCTGCTGTTTGGATGCTGAAGGATGCATTAATTTAGGTAATATTCATACAGAAACAATCACAGATGTACTTTTCTCAGAACGATATTTACGTATGATAAAAGGATTCAATGAAAATAAACTCATCGAACCCTTATGTAAATCATGTCAATATCGCAAACGATTTGATTAAATATTACCAAGAGAAAATCTCTTGGTTTTTTAATATAAATGAAAATATTTCTATATTTCTGATAGTTCTATTTCTAGTGATATGTACTCGAAATATTCCAATCTTTTATCTATAACTTCAATGCTATTGTTTCTTACTGCAAAGGAGCATTAGAACCGTTAACTAATACCATTCATTCAAAATAAAATTTCAATTGAACGAATTCAACTTATTTCATTGTTAGTCATTCTCTAATATTTAGAAACATCTATTTTTTTTATGTACTCTGCAGCAAATTTAATTACTGGTTCTACTGTGCCATCCGCAAATGGAGATTTTAACCCTGCTGCTTCAACAATACCAAGGAAAGGTTTTGTTCCACCAATCTTACAAATCTTCACATAATCACTCCAAGCATTTGGATCTTTTTCTTCCATTCGTTTCCAAAATTGAAGCGCACATATTTGTGCTAATGTGTAGTCTATATAATAGAATGGAGATTGGAAAATATGACCTTGTTGATACCACCAACATCCCTTTTCTAATATATCACAACCAGTATAGTCTTTATGTGGCAAATATTCTTTTTCAAGCTTACGCCAAATAGCTTTTCTTTCTTCAACACTACACTCAGGATTTGCATAGATTTCATGTTGGAAATGATCAACTAGTACTCCATAGGGAACAAACTTAATTGCATCTACCACGTGAGTGTATAAATATTTTTGAGTATCTTCTTTAAAGAAAAGTTCCATCCAAGGATGAGCGAAAAATTCCATACTCATAGAATCAATTTCAGCACTTTCCATAGTTGGGAATGTACATTCTGGAATTGTAATAGTTTTCATTGCCAAATAAGACTGAAATGCATGTCCAGCTTCATGAGTTAAAACATCAACATCTCCACTTGTTCCATTAAAATTACTAAAAATAAAAGGAACTTTAAACTCAGTCAAATCAGTACAATATCCACCACCTTGTTTATTTGGTTTGCTTTCTAAATCAAATAAATCTTGTTCAATCATGACATCAAAAAATTCACCAGTTTCTTTTGACATTTCATGATACATTTTATTTGCAGCCATAACTAGCTCATCTTTGGTGCCTTTAGGTTTTGGATTCCCTGATATAAATTCATTATTTAAATCAAAGTATGCAAGTTTATCTAGCCCCATACGAATACGTTGATCATCAAATAATTTCATTGATTCTGGTACGATGTATTGTAATACTTGTTTACGATAGTTTTCTACCATAGAAGCATCATAATCTAAACGGTTCATACGTAAGTATCCAAGCTCTGTATAGCTTGAATATCCTAATTCATTAGCCATCTTAGTTCTAATTTTAACCATTTGATCAAAGATATCATCAATCTCAGTTTCATGTTCTTCAAACCAAGCCATTTTAGCTAACGTTGCGCGCTCTCTTGTATCTCGATCATTGTCAGTTGTCTTAACACCAATACTAGATAAATTGTAAATCTCTCCATCAAATGGAATTTTAGCACTAGAATATAGTTTAGCTTGCTTAGATATTAGCTTATTTTCTTCTTGTAGTAATGGAATTATCTTTGCATCAAAAGACTTAATTGCGCATTCTGCTAGTTTAAAAAATGTCTCAGGAATAACATCTTTCAATTCTTCCTTCAACGGAGTATTAATAA
>NZ_JAVWFO010000035.1:16386-17959 GCF_036641015.1 Anaerorhabdus sp.
AAAAATGTCTCAGGAATAACATCTTTCAATTCTTCCTTCAACGGAGTATTAATAATAATTTTATATAGATTTGAGTTTATTTCTGAATACATTGGGCTTATTTCATCCCAATAGTTGTTTTCAGCATCATAAAACTCATCACTAGTATTAATAGAATTACGAACACTACATAAAGTTGCCATTGTATTAATATGACCACGAATTACATTAATTTCTTCAAAGATATTTATAAACTCTTCTTTAGTTTTGCTATTACTCAAATCATTTAAGAGTTTATCAATTTCAGCCTTAGTTGTTTCAAAATTTGGTCTTTCATACTTAAATTCATTAAATTTCATACACTTCACCTCTTATGTGATATTATACACCAAATTAGCATATATACAGCATAATTCCATTGTAAAAACCTAATTTTGAGCATTCTATATACGGATACAAAACTTTCTTTGTTCGCTCATCCACAATTAATAATACTTCGCTATATATGTATTCATTTTTAATTTCATCACTAATACAATTAAAAAACATTTTTAGATTTTCATGCAAAGTTAATGATAAATTACAGTTAAAAATCCATTTTTTATTAATCATAATTATTTTAATTATTATCTCGCAATTCATCTACTAACTTAACCTTCTCCCCTTTTCCTTTATGATAATAGAATCCTTCATCTTGTTTACAATCTATATGGGCATTATTAGGAATTATATATTGATCATTAAACCCATTTCCTATCCACAAACAATATCTATCCTCAAATATACACTTGATCCAATTAGAGGACCATTCTTTTACATCGATGCAGAAGATAATTGGCTTTGTATTATCTTTTAATAAATTACGTATTTCATTGATATTTATAATATCAATTTGATTACAATATATGATTCCATGCTCAAAATGCACTAAATCTTCAATTGATTGTATTATAGGAATATTACTAAACATTTTTCTGCAAAAATCATTTAACATGTAATGATTTCTAGATATTATTACTATATATGGAAATTTCTCAATATTTATCCACTGGTAATTTTCATAACTCTTAGCAATATTATAAATATCATCACTTATCAAAGGTGTCTCCATCTCATCTAGATATATTTTTGTATTTTGTTTTACCGGCATTTGTAATAAATCTTCATTATTAACTGTGTATTTTCTAAATAATAATAATCTATCTTTTTTTATATAGTAAAAATTGTCCTTGTTAACATTTGACTTAATTCTTTCTTCAAATAGTACCGAAAGTTCCTGTATAGAAATGGTGGATGATGCTATACGGTATCTAAAATAACCCCATAAAGAATAAGGAACTGCATTTGTAGTATATGAGAATAGCCAATAGGTTATACCTTTTGATAATCCTTTACTTAATAATCTAGTAAAATCATATTGAAGTTTCTGCAGTTTATCAATAAATATAGAACTATTTGGAATAATTATGATTATATTTTTTTCAATGCTCTTCATTTCAAGAATTTTATATAAATTTTCTAATAATTCATCACTTGTAATTGTATGAATATATTGACTATCTTTGGCACAAAAAGTAAATTCTTTATCGAAATC
>NZ_JAVWFO010000036.1:0-17812 GCF_036641015.1 Anaerorhabdus sp.
AGGAACTAGAAGAACTATATGAAAAATACAAAGACTATGGATTTGAAATACTAGACTTTCCTTGCAATCAATTTGGTGAACAAGCGCCTGGGACAATAGAAGAAATCAATGAATTTTGTGCGCTTCACTTCAATACAAAATTTGAGCGCTTTGCAAAAATAAATGTAAACGGTGAACATGCGATTCCTTTATACAAAGAACTTGTAAAAGAGAAGGGATTTAATGGATTCAATCCAAATCATAAACTAACGCCCGTACTAGAAGAAAAGCTATCGAAACAAGATCCAAACTATAAACAAGATCCATCAATTAAATGGAATTTTACAAAATTCTTAATTGATGCGGAAGGTACTGTAATTGAAAGATTTGAACCAACAGAAGATATGAAGGTTGTAGAAGAATATATTAAGAATCAAATTTAGTAATAAAATTTAAGGCTTCATATTGGGACAAGAAGTTAGGTAAATTAATAAGAGTCTAGTTATTATAGTAATGAACTAGACTTTTCTAATGCAAAGGAGTATGAAATTAATTAGTAACATATTATGATTAATTTAGGAGATTATTAGTAATGAACAAAGAGAAATTAGAAAGATATTTAATACAAAAGCGAATTCCTTTCTTTAAGAATAAACCAATGTCAGAGTATACAACACTTAAATTAGGTGGACCGGCGTGGTTTGTCGTTGAAGTACAAGACTATACAGATATAGTTACAGTAAAGAAGAAAGCAGATGAATGCAGTATACCTATGCTTATATTAGGGAATGGCTCAAACATACTATTTAAAGATAAAGAATTTGAAGGAATAGTTGTAGTACTAGCTAAGAAACTTAAAAAGATAGAAGTGGTAAATACCAATATAATTGCTGAAGCTGGTGCTAGTTTGATGGATGTATGTGATGAAGCATGCAAGCATAGTCTAATGGGAATGGAATTTGCTTATGGTATTCCAGGTTCTGTTGGAGGTGCAATCTATATGAATGCTGGAGCATTTGAGGGTGAGGTAAAAGATATTGTAAGAGAGATACAATATATTGATGAAGATGGTAATATTAAAAATATTAAGGTAAAACCAAAAGATTTCTCTTATCGTAAGAGTATGTTTACAGATACTAATAAGATAATACTAAAAGTAATATTCGAATTATCAATGGGGAATCGTGATGAGGTAAGGTCATTGATGGATAGATATTGGAATAGACGTAAGGAGAGACAACCATTAGAGTATCCAAGTGCGGGTTCTGTTTTTAAGCGACCTGTGGGAGATTATGCAAGCCGTTTAATCGATGTGAGTGGATTAAAAGGTAAGTGTTGTGGTGGTGCAATGGTATCTGAAAAGCATGCTGGATTTTTGATAAATTATGACCATGCAACAAGTAATGATTTTATTGAACTCATTGAGTATGTACAAAAAGAAGTAAAAAAACAAACGGGATTCGATTTGGAATGTGAGATTAAAATAGTTGAGAATAAAAAACAGTAGTCATCAAGAAATAAAAATAGAAGGTTTACCCGTTTAGTTAAACTATCAATAAAAGAACGCATTAAGTATCGTAGATTAAAAAAGTCGTTGGATATACTAAAAGAAACATGTGATAAGATTATCGCTATATCGCCTAATCTAGTGTTTGGATCACCAGAGAACAAATCTAGTATTTTTTAAAAGTATATTTTGCAGGTTTAAATGTATCTAAGGACATTCAAATAGATGGTTTGGAAACAATTGATTTATTGCTTGGAGAATATTTGGCTTGAAAATTTGAAGTTATAAACTTTGAATCATTAGTTATGAATGCACTTTATAAAGCATAAAAGTTGTTATGTACTAGTAGGCTAGCTCATAAAGGAATAGAAATTGAGCTAGTAGGAATTGAAAAAAATAGTAATCATAACGCACAAATAAGCTCGTTAGAAACCCAGATGAAAATTAAAAAGTTATACCAAAGGTATCTTCTCTATGTAACCAATATGATACTTCTTTATAATCTATAAACGCAAAAACACATAAAAAATATAAGTAAATATTTATATGAGCCTATATGAGCATATTGATAAAATTCATTATACTTCTTATTCTAGTCTTAGAAAGAAGAAGATATATGAATAAAAAATATAGATCACAAATAATTAATTGGGTAATATATATTTGCACTTCTCCAAGTTTATACTTAATGAATATAGCCCAAGCACTAATATTTCAAATCACAACAGATCAAGCAATGAGTAATACGTTGGTTAATAAAAATTTCATATTGAAATTTATAATATGTACAATCATAATTATTGGACTAATAATATTTAAAGAAATTGCAATATATTACAAAAATAAATTAGTTCAAAAATATACTAAAGAAATTAGGCAAAAAATTATTGAAAAACCATTAAATGATTATTGGGCTACAAGAGAAATTTCAAATGCAGTTTATTATTCAACATTAACAATAGATATAAATATACTTGAAAATAAATTTTATTTGCCATGCTTTTCGATATTCGAAAAAAGTCTTTTACTATTTTTTTCATGTGTTTATGTGTATTATATAAACTCAAAAGTATTATTTATACTACTAATTTTTGCAATTCCATTAACTCTAATACCTAAAACAATCTCAAATAAAATTAACAACTATAATATTGAATATTTAGAAGCAAACGAAGCAATGCTTAACGAAGTTGAAGATATTTTAAACGCGAGAACAGTAGTAAAAGAATTTAATGTAGGTAACCATTTCATAGTCAAAGCAAATAAAACATTTGAAAAAATTATTAAACAATTAATGAAATTATTAAAAATACAGTATCTTGCAGAAGCTGGCATAGATTCAATTTCATTTATAGCGTTTTTAGTAACCAACTTTTATTCATTATATTTATTTAGTAATCAACTAATTACATTTGGTGAAGTCACTGCAATAGTTCAATTATCAAATACTATTTTTTGGCCATTGCAAGTAATAATTGAACAAATCAATTTAATAAATTCGACAAAAACGCAAAGAAATAAAATAAAAGAAATGACTAAATCTGAAGAAAATTTGAAAAATGAAGTAAATCAAAACTGGAAAACTATACATGTCAATTTAATGGATATTAAATATAATGAAAAAATAATTATAAAAAATCCTACTTTTGTAATTAAAAAAAATGATAAAGTTTTGATAAAAGGAGAGAATGGTTCAGGAAAATCATCATTCTTGAAAACGATAGCAAATTACTTAAGTAATAACGCAGGCTATTACAAAATTGATGGAATTAGCTCAAGTGATATTAGTTCGTTGTGTACATATGTAGAACAAACACCAATTATATTTGATACAACAATCTTAGAAAACATTTGTTTAGGTGAAAAATTTAGTGAGCAAAAAATTAATAAAGTTATTGAAAATACAAATTTGAAAGAATTAATAAAAAATAAGGGGTATGAATATAAGTGTGGTAAAAATGGGGAAAATTTATCTGGCGGAGAAAGACAAAAAATACATTTAGCAAGAGCGCTTTTACGAAATAAAGATTTCTTATTGCTTGATGAATCATTTTCTTCTATAGATAGTAAGAGCAGAATGGAAATAACTGAAAAAATATTTTCTAATTGTGATTTAACAATACTCTGTGTTTCTCATGTAGATGAATTAGAAATAATGAAGTATTTCAATAGAGTTATTGATATTACTGATAAAAAAATGATCGAAAGAAGAATAGACTAGAATCTTAGTATATGAGTTTGATATGATAGTAATGAGGTGATGGGAATGCCATTTTCATGTAAAGATAATAATGGATTTAAATCTGTTGATTTGATTACTGCTCATATTTTAAGAAGAGAAAGAGAAAATGAAAATATGAGTGTTAATTTTCTTGCGGATGTTTTAGGAATAAGTGCTAGCCATTTGAGTGCAATTGAATTAGGTAAAAAAAAACCATCAAATGAACTTTTAATCACATTATCGAAAAACCTAGGGGTTGAATTGTCTATGGATACTAATGTGAAAGATTCAAGTGCTGATTTATTAAATAAGGTATTGAAATATTTAGTGTACAATCAAAGTAATATGTTAGTGGAAATGTATAATAACATAAAAGAAAAAGAAAAAAATATACTTTATTATTCTTCGGGTTTAATAGAGTACTTATTATCAATATGTATAAGTGCATACATGTTAAATGAACTTAACGAAGTGAAAGATAGTATAGATGAGTTAAATATATTAGAAAAAATATCTAGTTTAGAACATAGAAAAATTATATATCTTCTAAACGGTGTTTACTATAAAGAACTTGGGGATTATGAAAAAGCTTCAGAATATTATTCGAAAAGCAAGGTAATTGTTAGTGAGAATGATTGTATTAACGGTTATCTATCGCTTAAACTTGCCGAGGTTCATTGTTTATTAGACAAAAACATAGAAGGATTCAAAGAATGTGAATGCGCAATAGCATATATGACGAAAGTTATGGCATTTGATTTTTTAGTGTATGCAAATGCAATTAAGGCATCAATATTAGTAAATGAAAACGAAGAAGATGCAATATCTATATTCAAATCTTTACTTTTGATTGATGAGATATATCCAGGTATTTTAAAAAATCATAAATTAATGATTTATAATAATATGTCATATGGATATATGTTGAACAAAAACTATTCTAAATCAATTATTTATACAAAACTTGCTTTAGAAATAAATGATGAAATAAATTCAATCAAATATCAAGTGCCATATTGTTATTGGAAACTATGTGATGAGGACAATGCACTACTTGAAATTAGTAAATTAAAGATTAATACTAAAACAATTGAGTGGTATATTATTACGCTAATTAAAAAAGCTATTTTGCATAATGATATAGAAGAGGATTTTAAAATTTTTAAAGATATTATCAAATTTTTAAAGCCAAATAGATATCAATTATTTCTTAAAGAATTTTGTTTTGATTTAGATGTATACTGTAAAGAATCTCTGGATAATTAATTAATATTCCTCAAAAATATCTTCATGATATCTATCTTAAAATTGTTATACTGCACTAAGTATATTTTTTAATAAATTTAGGGAAGTGCATTGCTTTAATTCACAATATTTTATTCTTATGACCTTGACAAAATGTATAGTTCATAATGTAAAGATAAATCATGATAATTATTTAACATTTTTGTTTACAAAGAGCGACAGGTGATCAAGAGAAATCATGGTGATAATAAGTTTGTTATGCTTAATTCTATATAAATAATGTTAAAATCATTACTTTTTATACTATAATAGTATTTTTCATCATTTATACACAATTGAAATAATGCCTTTAAATAAAGGCTTTTTTATAGTTGTATTCGCTTTCATAGATAATATCTATTGCTTTATCATCTATTATTCAATAATAGATGATGTTTACAAGTAAAATTGTGAATGTTATAATCAATATGCTCAAGAGAAATGGAGATTTATTATGTTTGAAAAAATTAGAGATGTATTAGTAGAAACCCTTAATGTAGATGCTGAGTTAATTACACCTGAAGCATCATTAAAAGATGATTTAGGAATTGATTCATTAGCGGCTGTGGAGTTGTCACTAGAATTAGAAAGCAATTTTGACATCAAAATTGAAGATGAAGAACTTGTTCAATTAAAAACTGTTGGCGATATCGAAAAACTATTAGCAGGGAAATAAAAGGGAGCAATTCCCTTTTTTACTAACAAATATGAAAAAAGAAGAATTAAAAGACTTAATACGCGAATTTGAAGGTACTTCACTTACTAAATTAAGTATAGAAGAAAAAGACTTTAAGGTTTGCTTAGAAAAGAATAACGGTATAAGTCCTGTTGTTGTTGCCAACCAACCTGCAGTACAGAATACTATTTCAAATATACAAGAAACAAGTGCACCAAAGAAAACGATTAATGCTCCTCTTGTAGGAACATTCTATTTAACGCGTTCACCTGATAGTAAACCAGTTGCTACAGTTGGACAAAAAGTAAATATCGGCGATACTGTTGGAATCATTGAAGCGATGAAAGTCATGAATGAAATCCAAGCAGATAAAGAAGGTGTAATTAAAGCTATTCTTGCACCATCGGGTAAACTTGTTGAATTTGATCAACCGCTACTTGAAATCGAATAATGATAAAAAAGATATTAATTGCTAATCGTGGTGAAATAGCTGTCAGAATTATACGTACTTGTAAGTTGTTGAATATCAATACTGTAGCGGTTTATTCAACAGCAGATAGAGAAGCTTATCATGTGCAACTTGCAGATGAGAGTGTGTGTATTGGAAGTGCGCCGAGCAAAGATAGTTATTTAAATATTAACGCGATTATAGAAGCTGCTAAAGGTACTGGTGCTGATGCAATTCATCCTGGATTTGGGTTTCTAAGTGAAAATAGTAGTTTTGCAAGAAAAGTTGAAGAAGAAGGAATTATTTTTATTGGACCTAGTGCTGATGTAATAGATAGGATGGGTGATAAATCAAATGCCCGTGCATCAATGATAGCGGCAGGAGTATCGGTTATTCCAGGATCTAAAGAATGTATATCTACTAGCCAAGAATGTTTAGAAATGGCAAATAAAATGGGATATCCAGTGATTATTAAAGCCAGTAGTGGTGGCGGTGGTCGTGGTATGAGAATTGTATATGAAGAAAAAGATTGTATTACTGCGTACCAACAAGCACGTAGTGAAGCGGCAGTCTCTTTTGGTGATGATAGCGTTTATATGGAAAAATATTTGGTAAATCCAAAACATATAGAAGTTCAATTGCTTTGTGATAAACATGGAAATGTCACACATTTATTTGAAAGAGATTGTTCAATGCAAAGAAGAAATCAAAAAACAGTTGAAGAGGCACCTTGTGATGTATTGAGCCAAGATGCAAAAGAAAGACTATATGCAGATGCTATTAAAGCGGCTAAATATGTAAATTATGATAGTGTTGGAACAATTGAATTCTTAGTTGATCATGAACAAAACCACTACTTTATGGAAATGAATACTCGTATTCAAGTTGAACATACGATTAGTGAAATGATTACCGGTATTGATTTAATCAAAGCACAAATAAGAGTAGCTGAAGGTAAACCACTTGAGTTTAGCCAACAAGATATTGTTTGTACAGGACATGCAATTGAGTGTCGTATAAATGCTGAGAATGTTAAAGCTAATTTTGCACCAAATCCTGGAACGGTAAAAACATATCATGTACCAGGTGGTTCAGGAATTCGTATTGACAGTGCAGTTTATGCAGGGTATACAATACCACCGTTTTATGACTCAATGATTTTAAAGTTAATAGTACATGCACCTACACGTTTAGAAGCAATTAAGCGCATGCGTATTGCATTAGAAGAATTATTAATTGAAGGTGTAGAAACAAATATTGAATTTCAATATATTTTATTTCATGATCCTATATTTGTAAGTGGAAAATATGATACATCGTCACTTACTAAGTTTATTGAAGAGGTAAAGAAAAATGAACTCAGCCTTTAAGGAGCGAAAAGACAGGTTACAGTTTTTTAGAGAATATCGTGAGAAATTACTATCAAAACCTAAAAAAAAGATAACTAGTCCTGATACATGGCAATGTAATAAATGCAATAGTGTGTATAGCTATGAAGAAATACATAATCATTATTTTGTATGTCCACATTGTCAATATGTACACGCATTAACAGCTGAACAAAGACTAGAATATGTATGTGATTCAAATACATTTATTGAAACATTTCATTCACTAAAGCGAATGAAGAAAAGTATGTTTCCAGGATATGAAGGAAAGATATTAAAATTACAAGAAAATTTAGGAATGAATGAAGCAGTTGTTACAGGTGTATGTAAAATAGGTAGTTATCGTTCAGCAATTTGCGTAATGGATAATCGATTCTTAATGGGTAGTATGGGTGAGGTAGTAGGGGAAAAGATTACTCGCCACATAGAATATGCCACTAAGAAAAGACTTCCATTGATTATATTTAGTTGTAGTGGTGGAGCACGTATGCAAGAAGGAATTATATCTTTGATGCAAATGGCAAAAACAAGTGCAGCATTAGCTAAACATGATGAAGCTGGGTTGTTATATATTTCTTACTTAACTCATCCGACAACAGGTGGGGTTAGTGCCAGCTTTGCAATGCTTGGCGATATCCAATTAAGTGAACCACAATGCTTAATAGGATTTGCTGGGAAACGGGTTATTCAATCAACAGTAAATGAAAAATTGCCAGAAGATTTTCAAACAGCAGAGTTCTTGGAGAAAAAAGGATTCCTAGATCAAATCGTTGAACGAGAAAACATGAGATCTACATTAATACAATTGTTGAAGATTCATGAGAGAGGTAAAAAATGAGTTGGTCACAAGCAGAAGAAAAAATAATACTTCTTCGCGAATTGTTAGAAAACTGTTCAAAAGAAGAAGCAATTCAAATAAAAAAAGAAATTGATTTACTAAAAAAAGATGCATATTCATCATTAGATGCGTGGGATATTGTGTGTTTAGCGCGTCATCAAAAGCGTTTAAAAGCAATGGATTTGGTTGAAAGTTTATTTACTGATTTGTTTGAACAAAAGGGTGATCGTTATTTTGGTGAAGATGGAGCTTTGTGGGGTGGACTAGGTAGTTTCTTAGGAAAACCAGTTACGATCTTAGCACAAAGAAAAGGTAAAACATTACAAGAAAATATGGAATGTAATTTTGGGATGATGAATCCTGAAGGATATAGAAAAGCATTAAGATTAGCTAAACAGGCAGAGAAGTTTAATCGTCCTATTATAACTATCGTTGATACATCAGGTGCCTATCCTGGTAAAGGTGCTGAGGAGAGGGGACAAGCAGAAGCAATTGCTCAATGCTTAAAGCAATTCATGACACTAAATGTTCCAGTGATCACAATAGTTTTATCAGAAGGTGGAAGTGGTGGTGCATTGGCATTAAGTGTATCAGATCACATCATGATGCTAGAAAATGCAATTTACTCTATTTTATCACCTGAGGGATTTGCGAGTATTTTATGGAAAGATGAAACAAGAGTAAAAGAAGCGGCAACAATAATGGAATTAACATCAAAAGATTTATATAAAAAAGGTATTGTAGATCAAGTGATTAAGGAACCACTTGGAGGTATTCAAGAGAATCCAAATTATTGCATTGAACAAATACGCCAAGGTTTATATGAACAACTAAATAAACTTCAAAGCCAAAGTGGAAAAGTAAGAAGTAAAGTACGTTACGAAAAATTTCGAAAGTTAGGAGCGTGTCATGAGTAGAATATTATCTGTGGGTAGTTATGCGCCAACAAAAGTACTAACTAATGATGATTTAAGTAAACTAGTAGATACAAATGATGAATGGATTGTACAACGCACAGGGATTTCAAATAGACACATTGTAAGTGATGGTGAAACTAATTTAGATATTGCAACTAAAGCAGCACAAATAGCACTAGCTAAATCAGGTTTAGATAAAGAGGAAATAGATTGCATATTATATGCAACAATCACTCCAGATACATTTACTCCTTCTATGGCTTGCCAATTGAAAAGAAGATTGAATATTGATCGTAAGAATTTATTAGCATTTGATATCAATGCCGCGTGTAGTGGATTTGTAGTTGCATTAGAAACAGCACATCATTTACTAAGAAGTTATTCAAATATTTTAGTGGTAGCAAGTGATACAATGAGTCGTATCATTGATTGGAGTGATCGAGGAACTTGTATTCTATTTGGAGATGGTGCAGGTGCAGTAGTATTAACGCAAAGTAATTTCAATCCAATATTTCATAGCTTTACTGAACACGATATCACAGACAGTTTAAAAACTAATTCAATTTATGATGAGCACACTTACTTATCTATGAAAGGCACTGATGTATTTAAATTTGCAGTAAATGCTTTAACAACATGTATTCGCAAAGAATTGGAAGAGGCTAACACATCAATAGATAATGTGGATTATATACTTGCTCATCAAGCTAATGTAAGGATTATTAGTTTAGCATGTAAACAGTTAGGAATTAATGAAGATAAGTTTTATAAAAACATACAAGAATATGGAAATACATCAAGTGCTAGTGTGCCATTAGTATTAGCAGAAATGGTAGAAAAGAAAATGCTTAAAAAGGGTCAAACAGTTTTATTTGTAGCGTTTGGCTCAGGGTTAACTTATAGCAGTTGCCTTTGGAAATTAGAAGGAGATATCGAATAAATGAATATAAAAGAATTATTTAATGTAGAATATCCAATTTTACAAGGAGCAATGGCTCATATCGCAACACCTGAGTTTGCTGCGGCAGTATCAAATGCTGGAGCATTAGGAATTATTGCAACAGGTGCAATGGATTCTGAACAAGTTAAAAAAGCTATTGTTAGATGTAAAGAATTAACTGATAAACCATTTGGTGTAAATCTAATGTTAATGAATCCACACTCTGATGCAATTGTTGAAGAGATATTAAAAAACCCAGTTGCATTTGTAACTACAGGTGCAGGAAATCCTGGTAAGTATTGTCAGCAATTAAAAGCTGCTGGTATTAAAATATATCCAGTTGTAAATAGTGTAGCACTTGCAAAGCGTTTAGTTGATAATGGCGTTGATGGAATTATTGCGGAGGGAACTGAATCAGGAGGTCATGTTGGTGAATTAACAACAATGGCACTTGTTCCGCAAATGGTACAGGCTGTAAATGTTCCTGTAATAGCTGCTGGTGGAATTGCTTGTGGAGCACAATTAAATGCATGTTTAGCATTAGGAGCGGTAGGGGTTCAAATAGGAACTAGATTTCTAGTGAGTGAAGAATGCCCAGTACATGAAAATTATCAACAAGCAGTAATCAAGGCAAAAGATTTAGATACGGTAGTAACAGGTAGAAATCTTGGTGCTCCTGTTCGTATATTAAAGAATCAGATGGCATTACAATATCGTAAATTAGAAATGACAAATGCAGATAAAGAGGAATTAGAAATAATTACACTTGGTGCATTGCGTCGTGCAGTATTTGAAGGTGATATGAAACATGGATCAGTGATGATGGGTCAAGTTGCTGGACTATGTAAAAAAATTCAACCCATTAAAGAGATATTAGATGAGTTAATGCAAGAAGCAAAAGAAAATAAAATGGAGCTAAATAAAATATGGCAAGAACTTTCAATCTAGCTTTGAATAAAATGGAGTGTCCATTAATTCAAGGTGGGATGGGAGTGGGGATATCCCTTGGTAACTTAGCTGGAACTGTAATGAGTTGTAAAGCTATGGGCGTAATCTCTTTAGCTCATCCGGGTTATCGTGATCCAGAATTTATGAAGAATCCATTTGAAGCAAATGTAAAAGCATTAAATGAAGAAGTAAAAAAAGCGCGCGAATTAAGTAATGGTTTAGGACTTCTTGCGGTCAATGCAATGTGTGCTATCAATAGGTATGAGGAATATGTTCAATCGGCTCTTGATGCAGGAGTAGATGCGATTATTAGTGGCGCAGGATTACCTTTATCATTACCTGCAATTACTAAAGGACATGATGTGCTTATTGCACCAATTGTATCTAGTGCTAAAGCTGCACAATTATTGTTGAAGAGTTGGGATCGTCATTATAATTGCACAGCGGATTTTATTGTAATTGAAGGGCCTGATGCTGGAGGGCATTTAGGATTTAAACAAGAAGAATTATTTCAGCATACAGCTAAAACTGTAATTGATATATTAGAAGAAACAAAACCGATTGTTAAAGAATATGAAGAAAAGTATAATCGTTTAATTCCTATTTATGTTGCAGGTGGAATGAATACAAAAGAAAAGATAAAAGAAGCAATTGAACATGGAGCACAAGGGGTACAAGTAGCTACCTCATTTATTCCAACAATTGAATGTGATGCGAATGTTAAGTTTAAAGAAATGTTTTTAAATCATAATCAACAAGAATTAACATTAATTAAAAGTCCTGTTGGATATTATGGTAGAGCAATTTCTAATTCTTTATCTAAGCAATTAGAAAAGGGAAGAGTAGAGCCTAAGTATTGTATTAATTGTATTAAACCATGTGATTTTAAAGTTACTCCATTTTGTATTACAGAAGCACTTATACAAGCTGCTAAAGGTAATGTAGTTGATGGTTTAATATTTAGTGGAACTACTATTCCAACGCAGACAAAACTACGACATGTTAAAGAAGTAATTGAAGATTTAGTAGGAGAATTAATATGAAAATAGCATTTGTATTTGCAGGGCAAGGATCTCAATATATTGGAATGGGAAAAGAGAACTTAGCTAATACTGCATTTAAAGAAGTATTTGATAGATGTAACAAAGATAATGAATTGGCTCATGTTTGTTTTGAAGATATAGATCGTTTAAATGCAACTAGAGATGCGCAATGGGCTATTTATAGTATCTCAATGGCATCGGCTAATATGCTAGTACAAGAAGGTATTCAACCAAGTGGGTGTATTGGACTTAGTCTAGGTGAATACAGTGCATATGGATTCGCTAAAGCTTATTCAATTGAAGATGGTGTGATGCTTACTAAAAAACGTGGAGCATTAATGCAAGATACAATTGAAAAAACAAAGAGTGGGATGGCTGCCATACTAGCATTAAGTAGCGATAAAATTGAAGAAGCATGTAAGAGTGCAAGTAATATTGGGGTTGTAAGTGTGGCTAATTATAATGCACCAGATCAAATCGTAATTACTGGCGAAGAAAATGCATTGGAACAAGCTATGCAAAACTGCATGGATTTAGGAGCACGTCGTGCAATTAAGTTAGCAGTAAGTGGTGCCTTTCATAGTAGTTTATTAATCCCAGCACAAGCAGAACTTGAAAAAGCATTAAATGAAGTTTCATGGAGTAAACCGACAATACCTGTATATACAAATTTTACAGGAAGTGTTGCGGATAATATTGTAAATAGCTTAAAAGAACAATTAGTTTCTCCTGTTTTATTCCAAAAAGGAATTGAAAAGATGATAGTTGATGGATTTGATACATTTATTGAAATTGGACCTAAGACTACTTGTTCAAGTTTTATTAAGAAAATTGCATTAGCAAATAATACAACTGTAACTATATGTAATGTAGATGATATGAAAAGTTTTGAAAAGACAAAAGAAATAATCTTAGGAGGCAATCATGAGTAGAAAAGTAGCGTTAGTAACAGGTGCGAGTCGTGGCATTGGATCAGCAATTGCAAAAGCTTTAGCATCTGATCATGATGTGGTCATTAACTTTGCAAGTAGTGAAGTACAAGCACAAGAAGTACTTAAATCATTGCCAGAAGGAAATCATTCAATTTATAAATGTGATGTACAAAATCATGAAGATGTAAAAATGATGATGGAAGAAATTGTTAAGAATTACGGTCATATTGATGTGTTAGTAAACAATGCTGGTATTACTAGAGATAATTTAATGTTAAAAATGAGTGATGATGATTTTGATAAAGTAATGTCGATAAACACAAAAGGATGTTTCAATTGTATTCAATCAATTACTAGGATTATGATGAAACAACGTGCTGGGAAAATTATTAACATAGCAAGCGTTATTGGGTTAATTGGTAATGTAGGGCAAGTAAATTACGCAGCAAGTAAAGGCGCAATAATTGCAATGACCAAAGCAAGTGCTAAAGAACTAGGATCACGAAATATACAAGTAAACGCTATAGCTCCAGGATTTATTGAAACAGAAATGACACAAGTACTAAATGATGATCTAAAAAATAAGATGCTAGATGTTATTCCTTTAAAGCGTTTTGGACAAGCAGATGAAGTAGCACATGTTGTAAAATTCTTAGCTTCCAGTGATTCGAATTATATTACAGGACAAACAATTGTAATAGATGGTGGGATGGTGATGTAAATGAAAAGAAGAGTTGTAATTACAGGTATGGGTGCTGTGTCACCAATTGGAAATACAGTTGATGAAGTTAAAAAAAGTATTCATGATGGCAAATGTGGAATAGCTCCAATTAAGTCGTTTGATACTACAAATTTTCGAGTTAAATTAGCTGCAGAAGTTAAAGAATTAGATACAGAAAAATACTTTACACCAAGAGAATTAAAGTTCAACGATCGTTTTGCACAATTCGCAAGAATTGCTGCTAAACAAGCCATGGAAGATAGTGGAATCAACGTTGAAGATAATAATAGTATTGGTGTATTACTTGGTTCAGGTATTGGTGGATTATCATCAATTGAAAATGCAACAAAGATACTAGAAGAAAGAGGAGCTACAAGAATTTCTCCATACTTTATTCCAATGTCATTAATCAATTTAGCAGCAGGAGATGTTGCGATAGATCATAAACTACACGGAAGTGTTCAATGTATTGTTACAGCTTGCGCATCAGCTACAGATGCTATGGGAATAGCTTTCCAACGTATTCGTGATGGATATGAAGATACTATTGTAACAGGTGGATGCGAAGCTGCAATTACTCCTGTAGGTATTGGTGGATTCATGGCGATGCGCGCATTATGTGAAAAAGAAGATGTGAATCGTGCAAGTATTCCATTTGATAAAGAGCGTAGCGGATTTGTTATGGGTGAGGGAGCAGCAATTCTTGTTTTTGAGGAATTGGAAATAGCTAAAAAACGTGGTGCTAAAATCTATGCGGAAGTTGTAGGGTATGGAGCAACATGTGATGCAAATCATATTACAGCGCCAGCAGAGAATGGTGAATATGCTACAATCGCAATGCAAAAAGCAATCAATGATGGGAATCTAAAAGCAAAAGATATTAGTTATATTAATGCACATGGAACATCTACTAATTTAAATGATTTAACAGAAACTAAAGCTATTAAAAATTGCTTTAAAGAGTATAAACCATATGTATCTAGTACAAAATCAATGACAGGGCATTTATTAGGAGCAAGTGGTGCTATTGAAGGTGTTATTAGCGTTTTAGCATTACAAGATCAATTTATTCCAGCAACTATAAATCATAATGTAATAGATGAAAATTGTGATTTGAATTTAGTATTAAATACAGGAATTAATACAAAAGTAAAATATGCTATGAGTAACTCACTAGGATTTGGTGGACATAACGCATCTATTATCTTCAAACATTGGGAGGATTAAACATGATTTATAGTAGTGATGATATTAAAAAAATAATTCCTCATCGTTATCCATTTTTATTGGTTGATACAATAGAATCAATTGAAGGTGATAAGATTGTTGGGAAGAAATGTGTTAGTACAAATGAAATGCATTTTGTAGGACACTTTCCAGATAAGCAAGTGATGCCAGGAGTATTAATTCTTGAATCACTTGCTCAAACAGGTGCAGTATTATTACTTTCGATTCCTGAGAATAAGGGAAAGATTGCATTGTTTGCAGGAATTAATAAAGCTAGATTTAAGCGTCAAGTAGTACCGGGTGATGTTTTAATGTTAGAGGTAGAATTAGTTAAAGTTAGAATGGGAATTGGATTTGCAAATGCTAAGGCAACTGTTGATGGTCAATTGGCATGTGAAGCAGAACTTATGTTTGCGATTGATAATTCGAAATAGAGGTAGAAAATGATAGTAGGTATTGGGTGTGATATTTGCATGATTGAGCGAGTTAATTTAAACATAGCATCTAAGATATTAACGAATAATGAGATGGTTGAATTCAACAAGTTACAAGCAAATAGACAAAAAGAATGGTTAGCTGGAAGATTTGCAGCGAAAGAAGCAATTATAAAAGCAACAGGTATTCTTATAATGAGTGAAATAGAAATAATAACATCTAAAGAAGGTAAACCAATTTGTATGATTGATGGATTAAAAATTCATGTTTCTATCAGTCATGATGGCGATTATGCAATGGCACAAGTGGTAGCTGAAAATGTTTAGAATATTTAAAGGAATTATCTATGTTTTAATTACATGGTTTAGTGCTAAAAAAGTAGAACATAAATCTTTTAGTATACGGTATCAAACTACAAGAGAATGTTGTTTGGAATTTCTAAGAATTGTAAAAACACCAGTATTATCTAACGATGTTGATTTGCCTAATGGAGCAGTATTGTTTGTATCAAATCATCAAGGAACAATGGATCCGCTTATTATTGTCGCGGCTATTCAAAAACCCACTACATTCATATCTAAAAAAGAAAATAAAAAAATTCCAGTAATTAATACATGGGCTAGAATATTGGATTTAATATATTTTGATCGCAATGATCAGTCTAGTGCAATTAAAATGTTAAGAGAGGCATCACGCTGGTTAAAAGATGGGAATTCAGTATTAATATTTCCAGAAGGTACAAGGTCAAAATGTAAAACAGTGAATACATTTCATGAAGCGGCACTTAAACCTGCTTATCTAGGTAAGGCAAGTATTGTGCCAATTACACTGCATAATGTATTTGAAGATTTTAATAATATTAAAACTAAAACGCCATATCGAGTAACTATCGGCAAGCCATTATTATATGAAGATTATAAAGATAAAGATTTAAAAGAATTAGCTAAATATTTACATGATGAAATTAAAAAACCAATATTAAATGAAAGCCAATCGTAGGATTGGCTTTAGTCATATATGAAATTATTGAAATGATGAGAAAGTATACTCGTATAAATCAGAGCGATAAAATGTAATTGTATATTGAAAAGGAACTTCTTCTTCAATATAACGGATTGATATGCTTTTTAATAGAGCGTGACTTTTTGTTTCTAATAAAGTAATTTGATCATCAGTACCTTCTACAGCACTCAGGTTTATTATAATTAAAAAAGAAAGTTTTAAAAATTTAAAACATCATTAGTTAAAGATACTTTGTTATCTTACAAACCTTTCTCGGTTAAGAATATTTTCGTATATTTAAATAAGTCATAAAATATTACATTGACACACAGATATAGGTAACGTATATTTAGTCTACTCATGCGAGAAGGAGATTGAAATGATAAGTGATAGCATTCTTGAAGAAATGTCTCAAGTAATTGAAAATCAATTCATTGTTAATAATAGTAAAAATATTTTTTGTAATACAAATCAGCTTTTATTTCATGAAGATACAATGAATAGAATATTGAAATTAAGAGAACATATCCATGATATATCATCGGAACAAATAAATTATTTAGCATTTAAATACCAAAATCATTTTATATCTCAGTTTTACGCTATAAATCAGTATACATATTTTGATCAAGAATCTTTGCAGGATATTACAAATATTTTTATTAGTTTGATAAATGAATTAAAGGATCCCTCAATATCAATATTAGATATAGAAAATAGGCACTTTAATAAAATTCTTGATTTTATTAAAATCAGTAATCCATCTCTTTTTGAAATAAATAAAAATGACAATAAAGTATCAAAACAATTTGTATGTGCGCAATATACAGGTGAATTTTTATGTGATTTATTAAGTATTAATGTATCTAATATGAAAGGTAAAGTATTGGATATAGGGTGTGGATTAGATGGACAGCTTGTAACATATCTTCGTAAGATGAATATTGAAGCATATGGAATTGATAGGGAAACTAACACGACTTGGTGTACATCAGTTGATTGGTTTATATATGAATATGATATTGAAAAATGGGATTTAATAATATCTAATCTTTCATTTTCTAGTCATTTTTTATATCATCACTTACATAATGAAAAAATATCTGATCAGTATGCATCTACTTATATGAGAATACTATCTTCATTAAAAAAAGAAGGGCAATGGATGTATGCTCCTTCAATTCCTTTTTTTGAAAATTTATTACCTAAAGAAGTATATAAAATAGAAAGAAATCAAATCAATAAAGATTTCTCAAGAACCATTATTACAAAATTATAGTAATTCTAATTCATCCATAAATTTTGC
>NZ_JAVWFO010000037.1:0-17785 GCF_036641015.1 Anaerorhabdus sp.
CTAAATCATTAGTTGATCGTACAGTTGGACCAGTTCGTCAAGCATTAAGTGATGCTGGATTAACAAAGAATGATATTCATCAAGTATTATTAGTTGGTGGATCTACTCGTATTCCAGCTGTTCAAGAAGTTGTTCGTCAAGAATTAGGTAAAGAACCAAATAAATCAGTTAACCCAGATGAAGTAGTTGCAATGGGTGCTGCAATTCAAGGTGGAGTTATCTCTGGTGATGTTAAAGATGTATTGTTATTAGATGTTACACCATTATCATTAGGTATTGAAACTATGGGTAGTGTAATGACTGTATTGATTCCTAGAAATACAACAATTCCTACATCTAAATCTCAAGTATTCTCTACTGCTGCAGATAATCAACCAGCTGTTGATATTCACGTATTACAAGGTGAAAGACCAATGGCAAATGACAACAAAACATTAGGTAATTTCCAATTGACAGGAATTGCACCAGCACGTCGTGGTGTTCCTCAAATTGAAGTTACATTTGATATCGACGTTAATGGTATCGTACATGTATCTGCATTAGATAAAGGTACTAACCAAAAACAATCAATTACAATCTCTGGCTCAAACGGTTTAAGTGATGCAGAAATTGAAAAGATGGTAAAAGAAGCTGAAGAACATAAAGCTGAAGATGAAAAACGTAAAGAAGAAATTGAAATCAAAAACAAAGCTGAACAATTCATTAATCAAATCGATGAAACATTAAAGACAGATAATGCAAATGTAACAGAACAACAAAAAGAAGAAGTTAAGAAACTACGTGATGAATTACAAACAGCAATTGATAATAATGACATCGAAACATTAAAAACTAAGATGGCAGAATTAGAGAAAGCTGCAAATGATATGGCTCAAGCAATGTATCAACAACAAGCACAAGGACAAGCAGATCCTAATCAAGGACAAGCTAATACTGGTGCAACAAATGATGATAACGTTGTCGATGCTGACTTCACAGAAAAAAACTAAATTCATCAAAATCCTAGGAATCACTCTAGGGTTTTGTTGCCTCATTAGTCTAACGGGTTGTTCATCTAGTGAAAAAAACGATGAGCCGAAACAACCGACAAGTAACAATGTACAATCTGGTAGTAATGAGTATTCAAATACAAAAGTAAAAACAACAATGCAAACACCACTTTTCATTCTTGATAATGAAAAGTTGGTGGATGCAGGGTTATTAGAACCTAATGTTTATTTAGATATAGCAGAAGGTGATGCGATTCAAGGCGCAATCCCACTAAAAGATACAGGTTGGTATGTAAAACAAAGTGATGTAACAAATGATGGAAGATGGTTTAAGAATCAAACGCATTTGGTGCCCTTTGCTGAAGCAATTACTACGAATTCAACGTATCGCATAGAAGATGATTTTGGAAATTTACTAGGAACAAGTTCATCTAGTAATATTTATCAAGTATATGTAAAACCAAGTAGCGAAGATCCTCGCTATGGAGTACTTATTCAAAATAAAATTTATTTTATACCGCAAAGCGATGTGATGGAAGTCATGGAGAGAGCTGTTGAAACACCTGTACCAGAACTTGCTACATCGATACCGGTTATGATGTATCATTTTTTCTATGATGAATCAAAAGGGGAAACTCGAAAAGATGTAAATTATGTAGAAGTTAATGAGTTAAGAGAACAAGCAGATTATTTAGTAAATAATGGATTTGTATCACTAACGATGCGTGAGATTGAATACTTCATGGAAGAACGTGCTCAAGTTCCAGTAAATAGTTATGGTTTCACCATGGATGATGGTCATGAATCTGTATATCAATATGCCTATCCTATTCTCAAAGAATATGGAATCAATGCAACTATGTTTATTATTGGTGGTTGGATGGAACCTACATTACCATATGAATTATGGGAAATGAGAGAAGAAGGTATTGAACTTCAAAGTCATAGTTTCCTAATGCATCAAGGTGGATGTAGTGGTATGGGACATGGCGGCAGATTACTTTGTGTTGATCATGAGGAAGGTGTTGCAGATACTTTACAATCTTATGACTATGTAGATGGTGGATTTGTTTATTGTTATCCATTTGGTGATGTAAACGACAATGCTAAACAAATATTAAGAGATGCACAAACAAAACTTGCATTCACTACGGAATTTGGTAAAATACATTCTGGAATGGATTTACTAGAACTACCTAGAATTCGTGTTACTGGTGGTGCAGGAATCAATCAATATATTAATCATTTAAATTAAGGAGGGATGATGTATGGCGAATAAGAGAGATTATTATGAAGTACTGGGCCTACAAAAAGGCGCAAGTGATGCTGAAATAAAAAAGGCGTATCGTACACTAGCAAAAAAATATCATCCTGATATGAATAAAGAAGCTGATGCGGAAGCTAGATTTAAAGAAATTAATGAAGCTTATGAAGTTTTGAGTGATCCTCAAAAGAAAGCATCTTATGATCAATTTGGTCATGCAGGTATGGAAGGCGCAGGATTTGGTGGCGCTGGAGGTGCAGGATTTGATGATTTAAACGATATCTTTGGTTCATTCTTTGGTGGTGGATTCGGAGGATTTGGTGGCGGTCAAGGACAAGCACGTCGTAATGGTCCACGCAAAGGACAAGATCGTTTTATGCAAATGAAGGTAGAGTTTATGGATGCTATCTTTGGTAAAACGGAGACTATTAATTTAGGAGTAGATGAACAATGTAGTGAATGTTTAGGTACTGGTGCTCATAGTAAAAATGATATTACTGTATGTCCTACTTGTGGTGGTAGTGGAACAGTTGTTACTCAACAAAGAACACCATTTGGTGTATTCCAATCACAAGCAGTTTGTCAAACATGTAATGGTACTGGTAAAACAATTAAAAATAAATGTAAAAAATGTGGTGGAAAAGGATATGAACACAAACGTGTTAGCGTTGATATTAAAGTCCCTGCAGGTATTCAATCAGGTCAACAACTTCGTGTTCAAGGTAAAGGAGAACGCGGAGAAAATGGAGGACCTAATGGTGATTTATACATTGAGGTTTTAGTTAAAAAACATGATTATTTCACTCGCGAAGGGAAAAATATTTTAATTTCAATTCCTATTTCAAGTGTTGATGCAACTCTTGGATGTAATGTAGATGTTCCAACAGTATATGGTGATGTGGAACTTACAATTCCAGCTGGAACACAAACTGGAACAAAATTCAGACTTAAAGAAAAAGGTGTGAAGGATGCTCGAGGTGCTGGAGATCAATATGTAATAGTAAATATTGAAATTAATAAAAAACTTTCTAAAGATGAAAAAGATTTATATAAAGAATTACAGGACTTACAAAAGAAGGGTGGAAAAGAATCCGTCTTTGATAAGTTTAAGAAAGCATTTAAATAAGGGTTTAACAACCCTTTTCTAAAAATCTTGAATTAGCACTCTGTATCAATAAGTGCTAAAGGAGGTAAATATGAATATAGAAAAAATGACAGAACGATTACAACGAATTTTAATGCAAGCCATACAACTTAGCCAAAGTAATGGTAATAGTGAACTAACAACAGAACATATATATCATGAAATGTTACTTGATGATGGATTAGATGGATTATGGAAACGATGTAATGTAAATAAAGTACCATTAATTGATTTAGTAAATAGGTATATGCAAAAACTTCCAAGAGTTGAAGGTCAAACTCAACCAATGATGAATCGACAAGTTATGGAAGGATATAACTTAGCTCTTACTTGGAGCAAGAAAAATGAGGAAACATATATGAGTACAGTAGCTTTCTTAATTGGATTGCTGGCTAACAACTCGGAAGTTTCTAAAGAATTTTTAAAAGTAAGTAAATTAAATGAAAAACAAATTGAAAAAGCAGAACTAGAAAGAAGAGGTGGATCAAAGATGACTGAGATGAATATGGAAAATCAACTAGATGCTTTAGAAAAATATGGAAGAGATTTAGTGGAAGATGTCAAGGCTGGTAAAATTGATCCAGTTATTGGTAGGGATGAAGAAATTCGTCGAATCATTCAAATCTTATCTAGGAAAACAAAAAATAATCCAGTTTTAATTGGTGAACCAGGTGTTGGTAAAACTGCAATTGTAGAAGGTTTAGCACATCGTATTGCAAGTAATGACGTACCTTTTGGATTAAAAGATAAAAAAGTTATTGAACTTGATATGGGTTCTTTAATTGCTGGAGCAAAATATCGTGGTGAATTTGAAGAACGACTAAAGGCGGTACTAAATGAGGTTAAAAAAGCAGATGGTAATGTAATATTATTTGTTGATGAAATTCATAATCTTGTTGGTGCTGGTAAGACAGAAGGGTCAATGGATGCGGCAAACTTATTAAAACCTATGTTAGCTCGTGGTGAGTTAAAATGTATTGGCGCAACTACATTTGATGAGTATCGCCAATATATTGAGAAAGATGCAGCTTTAGAAAGACGTTTTCAAAAGATTCAAGTTGATGAACCTTCGGTAGAAGATACAGTATCAATTCTTCGTGGATTGAAGGAAAGGTTTGAAGCACATCATGGTGTTCAAATATTAGATGAAGCTATTATTGCGGCAGCATCTTTATCACATCGCTATATTACTGATCGTTTTCTTCCAGATAAAGCAATCGACTTGATTGATGAAGCTTGTGCATCGATTCGTGTTGAAATAGATTCAATGCCTCAAGAGTTAGATGAATTAAATAGAAAAAAAATGCAGCTAGAAATTGAAGCGACAACTCTTAAAAAAGAAAAAAGTGATAAATCTAAACAACGTTTAGATGAATTAAATAAAGAACTTTCTACTATAAAAGAAGAATATAGTATTTTAGAAGAAAAGTGGAAAGAAGAAAAGAAGCGTTTAGATGATGCAAAGAATGCTAAGGAAGAGTTAGAACGTAAGAAGCGTGATTTGCAAAATGCTGAAAATGACGGAAAGTTAGAACTTGCTGGTAAGTTAAGATATTCAGAGATACCAGTACTTGAAGAAAAAATCAAACAAGCATCAGTCATTGATAATAATCGTATGTTGAAAGAAATTGTTGATGAAGAGATGATTGCGAAAATTGTGTCACGTTGGACACATATTGAAGTTAGTAAACTTGTAACTAGTCAAAAAGAAAAACTTCTTCACTTAGAGGATATCTTAAGACAACGAGTAATGGGACAAGATGATGCTTTAAAACTTGTAACAGAAGCAATACTACGTTCTAAAGCACAAATTCAAGATGAAAATCGTCCTATTGGTTCATTTCTATTCCTAGGACCAACAGGAGTTGGTAAGACAGAAGTTGCCAAAGCGTTAGCTCAACAATTGTTTGATGATGAATCTAAAATCGTAAGAATTGATATGAGCGAGTACATGGAAAAATTTAGTGTGTCTAGATTGATTGGTGCTCCTCCAGGATATGTAGGATATGAAGAGGGTGGACAACTTACAGAAGCAGTGCGTCGTAAACCTTATTCAATAGTACTATTAGATGAAGTAGAAAAAGCACACCCAGATGTATTTAATGTATTATTACAAATTTTAGATGATGGTCGTATTACTGACTCTAAAGGAGTTACTGTGGACTTCAAGAATACATTAATCATCATGACTAGTAATTTAGGTGCTCAATATGCATTTGAAGATGATAAAAAACTACGAGAAACACATTATTTAAGTGAAGTAGGTAAATATTTCAAACCAGAATTTGTGAATCGTATTGATGAAATAGTTGTATTCAATGCATTAAATGATAGTACTTTAATAAAGATAGCTGATAAGTTTTTACATGAACTTGAAATACGTTTATCTTACAAGGATATTGCTATAGAATTTACACCAGCATGTAAAGCTAAGATAATTGAGTGCGGAGTTGATCCAGTATTTGGAGCTCGTCCAATGAAACGCCATATTCAACGTGCTATTGAAACGTTGTTAGCAAGAAAAATTCTTGGTGAACAAAATGTTGAGGGTAGTAAATACATTATTGATGTAGAGAATGATAATTACATCATTAGATAGAATTTGAAAGCCAAGTTATTTCTTGGCTTTTATTATTAGTAATATGATTTTGTTAATGATACAAAACAGCACATATTCAAACTTGGACATTTCTTGTAATTTGAAAATATCTTGTTAAGATAATAATGAGGTGATTTTATGAAGAGACCAATTACAACATTATTTATGTTAATGTCTATTGATGGTAAGATAACAAGCGGCTTTAGTGATGTGCTAGACGCTGATAGAGATTGGAAATTTGTAAATGGTGTTAAAGAAGGTATTCATCAATATTATGATGCTGAGCAATGTACAGATTTATGGTCTTTGAATAGTGGAAAAGTAATGGCTAAGGTAGGAATGAACGAAAAGGAAAGATCTTCATTTAGAACTCCGGTATCGTTTGTTATCATTGATAATAAGCCACATTTAAATGAAAAAGGAATTGAATACTTATGTAGTTGGTTAAAACAATTAGTGATTGTTACCACAAATAAAGAACATCCAGCGTACGCATGTAAAGAAGATAATCTAAATATTATTTATCAAGAAGAATTTGATGGTAAGATTCTTCTAAATGATTTAACTACACTTTATCATGTAGATAGACTTACAATACAATCAGGGGGTACTATGAATGGGTATTTCTTACGAAATAAATGTTTTGATTATCTCGATATTTTTATTGCTCCGATTCTTATTGGTGGTAAAGATACATCAACCTTAATTGATGGAGATTCAATTACATCGGTTGAGGAACTTCATTTGTTACAAGGGTGTAAATTAATAGAATCACTTACTTTAAAGAATTCATTTGTAAGATTACGTTATGAAGTATTAAAATAGATATAGAGGTGAATACAATGGATGAACATTTAAAAACAACAATGGAAAATCAAATTGATGTATGTAAAGAAAAATTGGAATTACATAAATTTAAAGTGGATGTTGTTGATAGTAGAGATGAATGCCTAGAGTTAATTGATGAATTGTTGAATGAGGGTGAAACGGTTAGTGTTGGTGGATCTATGACCTTGTTTGAACTGGGTATTATTGATTATCTAGAGAGTAATTCAAGAATTAATTACCTAGATCGCTATCACAGTGAAGATCCAATAGAAATCTATCATCAAGCATTGTCTTGTGATACCTACATTATGAGTAGTAATGCAGTGACTAGCGATGGTCAGTTATATAATATTGATGGAACAGGCAATCGAGTTGCAGCGTTGACTTATGGACCAGATCGCGTTTTAGTTGTAATAGGGTGGAATAAAATTGTTTTAAACATACAATCAGCTATTGATCGTGTTGAATCTATTGCTGCTCCAGCGAATTGTGTACGATTAACTAAAGCTACTCCATGTGCTAGTTTAGGACATTGCACAAATTGTGAAAGTCCTCAAAGAATATGTAGTAGTAAAGTTATCACAAGCCGTTCACACATAAAAGATCGAATTCATGTTATAATTGTAAAGGAAAATTTAGGATATTAGAAAGTAGGTAGTTTATGGATTTTTTTAACTTAGTATTAACAGGAATATTTTTAGCGATAGGTATTTGGCTTGGAACAAAGCTATTGCGTATGAAAAAGTATGTAAAAATATACGCTAAATTTACTACGCTTACTCGTTTAATGTTTCTAGTTGCATTGATTTTTGCGATTCTTACAATATTTATCTATTTTGGTAATATTGGCGAAATGATTCGTTCTGTGATTATGGCATTTGCAATCTTAATGTTTATCTATCTTCAAGATGGTTTATGTGATGAAGGATTCTTCATTGTTGGAAACTACATTCCATTTACAGAAGTTGTAGATTTTGATTACAAGACTGATAAAAATAAGTTTATCGTATATTTTTCTTATAAGGATGATAAACAAAAATCAGGAAACTTCCAAACAGAAGTTGTATTTGATATTAAGAAAGCAGATGTAGTTGAAAAACAATTAAAAGAAAAAATTGGTAAGAAGTACAGAAGAATGAAAAAATAAGGCAAGATATCTTGTCTTTTTTCTTGGCTGAGCATAGTCTTTGACACATAGTTAATGAAGGAGTAAACTTCGTAGTGAACAATGTTCAATATGGAGGAATCTATGAAAGTAAAAAGTAGAACATTATTGTTAATTGCTAGCTTGGTTTGGATGATCGCTGGTTTTAATATAGTAAGAATAGGATTTGAAGCTTATAGAGATAATTTAACAATGCTAAATGTATTTCTATCAATAGTTGTATTTTGTTTATTTTGGTTCTTAATTTTCTCTAAATTAGTTATTAAACATACTAATAGAATTAAAGGATATGGAGATAAAAAACAATTGTTTATCATGTTTTTTGATTTGAAATCGTTTATGATAATGGCATTTATGATGGTTTTTGGTATTTTGATTCGATCATTTGATTTAGCACCGGAGTTTTTTATTGCATTTTTCTATACAGGATTGGGAACTGCACTTTTTCTTGCGGGGTTATTATTTGGTAAAAATTATCTAGAATATGATAAAAAATTGGTATAATCTATAGTATTTCTCACTTCTATTATGGAAATTGTGATATAGATTTACTAAAAGAAGAAAAAAAGCAAATATTCCTTTAAAAAGAGGACAATTTTTGTTATGATTTTGGTGTTGAAAGGGAGGACAAACGATGACAATGTTATCAAATGATAAACCGACTCTTTCAAAACCAATTGATTGATTTCATGGGATTTTTCCGTGAATTCTTTTTGTTTTTGTATAAATGTGGAGATTGGTCCACAAGTTTCTACCTCGCTACCGTAAATGGTGAGACTACAAAACAGTTTTTTACTGTTGTTTTGTAGACATTGAGGTAGGCTTCAATGTCTTTTTACTTGTTAAAGGAGGATACTAAGATGAGTGTACAAGTAGCAGTAGTAATGGGTTCAAAAAGTGATTTTGAAGATGTTAAGGAAACTCTTCAAATTTTAGAAGATTTTGGTATTGAATATGAGGCTAAAATTTTAAGTGCTCATCGTACACCTGATGAAACAATTGCTTATGCAAGGGCAGCTTATGATAGAGGATTAAAAGTTATTATTGCTGCTGCTGGGGGTGCTGCACATCTTGCCGGTGTTATTGCAGGTTGCCAAACATTACCAGTTATTGGAATCCCAATGAAGACTAAAACATTAGATGGTTTAGATAGTTTATTATCAATTGTTCAAATGCCTGCAGGAGTTCCTGTTGCAACAGTTGCGGTAGGTAAAGCAGGATGTAAAAATGCTGCTGTACTAGCTGCTACTATTATTGGCGCATTTGATGAAACAATGCATAACAAAATTATTAAATATAAAGAAGATATGAAAAATAAAGTTTTAGAAAGTACGATAGATTAGGAGTTAATATGACTTTAGTAAATAGACGTATACACGTAGAGAAAAAGCCGGGATTTAGAGTAGAATCAGAAGACTTATGTAAGAACATTCAAGAACGTTTGAAGATTCAAGTAACAAACGTTAGACTTGTTTTAACATATGATGTATTTAATATTGAAGAAGCAGATTTAGAGAAAGCTAAAAAATCAGTATTCTCAGAAGTAATGGTTGACGAAGCGAAAGAAGACATTGATTTAGAAGGGTGCAACTATATTGCACTTGAAACACTACCAGGACAATATGATCAAAGAGCAGATAGTGCAGTTCAATGTGTTAAGTTATTAAATCCATCTTCTAAGTGTCAAATTACTACAGGAAAAATAATAATTCTTGAAGGTGATTTAACAGAAGATGAAAAACAAAGAATTAAAGATTATTTAATTAATCCAATTGAAGCAAGAGAAAAGCAATTGGATGTTTTAGCAATTGATCAAAACGTTGATATTAAACCTTTAGAAGATTTTGATGGATTTAATAAATTAAATGATGATGGTTTAAAGGATTTTGTTAAAGTTCATGGGTTAGCAATGTCTTTTGAGGATTTGAAGTTAGTTCAAGAATATTTCAAATCTGAAAATAGAGATCCTAAAGAAACTGAGATTAAAGTATTGGATACTTATTGGTCAGATCATTGTCGTCATACAACATTTGAAACTTGTTTAAAAGATATTAAAATTGAAACTACACGTTTTAATGATGCAATACAAAAAGCATATAATCGCTATTTAGAATTGAGACATACTTGTGGCCGTGATGAAAAACCTCAAACACTAATGGATTTAGCAACTATTAATAGTCGTTATTTACGCAAATCAGGTTTAATACCAGATGTTGAGATTTCTGATGAAATTAATGCATGTTCAGTATTTATAGATGTTGATCATGATGGTGAAATTGAAAAATGGTTATTACAATTTAAAAATGAAACGCATAATCATCCTACAGAAATTGAACCATTTGGTGGTGCATCAACTTGTATTGGTGGAGCTATTCGTGATCCATTAAGTGGAAGAAGTTATGTATATCAAGCAATGCGTATTACTGGATCAGGAGATATTACACTACCTTTAGAAAAGACTTTAAAAGGTAAGTTACCACAAGCTGTAATTAGTAAAAAATCAGCTCAAGGTAATTCAAGTTATGGAAATCAAATTGGGTTACCTACTACTTATGTTAGAGAAATCTATCATGATAATTATGTGGCAAAGCATTTAGAAGTTGGAGCTGTTGTTGGAGCTGTTAAAGCAGATGCAGTAGTTAGAGAAAAACCAGCTGTTGGTGATATTATCATTCTACTTGGTGGTAGAACAGGAAGAGATGGTATTGGTGGTGCTACTGGTTCAAGTAAACAACATACTCAGGCTTCTCTTGATACTTGCGCAAGTGAAGTTCAAAAAGGTAATGCACCAGAAGAAAGAAAAATTCAACGATTATTTAGAAATCCTGATTGTACTAAGTTAATTAAAAAGTGTAATGACTTTGGGGCAGGAGGAGTTTGTGTAGCTATCGGTGAACTTGCAGATGGTCTTGTAATACACTTAGATAAAGTACGTACAAAATATGCTGGATTAAATGCAACTGAGATTGCAATCAGTGAAAGCCAAGAAAGAATGGCAGTTGTAGTTTCTAAGGAAAATTGTGATCAATTTATTGCATATGCGGAAGCGGAAAATTTGGAAGCATACGTTGTTGCGGAAGTGACACAAGAAGAACGTTTAGTAATGAAACTTAATGATATTGAGGTTGTTAATATTGCACGTAGTTTTGTTGATTCTGCAGGTGCTAGACAAAATGCCAGTGTTTCTATTGAAACATCAAATAAGGAAAATCCAATTGTTGAAGTTGAGTGTACAAAAGAAAACATTTTAAAAGCAATAAGTGATCGTAATGTTGCTTGCCAAAAGGGATTGGTTGAAATGTTTGATGCATCTATTGGTGCTACAACTGTTCATATGCCATTTGGTGGTAAATATCAAATGACACCAACACAAGCATCTATTCAAAAGATTCCAGTGTTAGATGGTAAAACAAATACATGTTCAATCTTAACGTATGGTTTTAATCCTAAGCTTATGGAATATTCTTGTTTTGCAGGAGCTATGTATAGTGTATTAGAATCAATGGCTAAAACAGTAGCGGTTGGTGGTAATCTAGAACATACATATTTCTCATTCCAAGAATACTTTGAAAGATTAAACTTTGAGCCAAGTAAGTGGGGAAAAGTTACAGAAGCACTTCTTGGAGCAATGGTAGTTCAAGATTACTTTAATAAAGCAGCAATCGGTGGTAAGGACAGTATGTCAGGAACATTTAACGATATCTCTGTTCCTCCAACACTAATTTCGTTTGCTTGTACAAAAGGAAATCTTAATCGTATCGTATCGTCTGAATTAAAAGGTGTTAATCATACATTAGGTATTTATTTGCCAACAATTAGTGAAGATGGATATCCTGATTTGAATAGTTATGATGAGATATTTAAAAATGTATCAAAACAAATTGAAAATGGAAATATTTTATCTTCATACGTAGTTGAAGAGGGTGGATTTATTTCTTCATGTTTCAAAATGAGTTTTGGTAATAAAATAGGATTTGAATTAAATACTGAATTAAATGGTTTGAAAATGATTCCGGGAGCAATTGTTGTTGAAACTGTAAAAGCACTAGAAGATGTTAATTATCAATGTATTGGTAAAACAGTTTCTAATGGATACAGCATAAATGAAATTACTTTCGAAATGGAAGAGGTATTGAATGCGTGGACTAATCCAATGGATACTTACTATCCACGTACTTCCAAAGGAAATAATGAACCAGTAAGAACAATATGTTATAAAACAGAAAAGAAATTTAAGTCTAAACAAACTGTGGATACACCACTAGTTTGTATTACGGTATTCCCTGGTAACAATTGTGAATATGATATTAAACGTGCTTTTGAAGATGAAGGAGCTAAAGGAGAGTTTGTTGTCTTTAGAAACTTAACAGAAAAAGATATTAATAATTCAATTGAACATTTAGTTGAAGTCTTAGATAGAAGTCATATTATGGCTATTCCAGGTGGATTCTCCAGTGGAGATGAACCTGATGGAAGTGCTAAGTTCATTGTAAATGTGTTACAAAACGAAAAGGTTAAATCTGCAGTACATAGACTACTTGATCGTGATGGTTTAGTTTTGGGTATTTGTAATGGATTCCAAGCATTAATTAAATCTGGTTTATTACCATATGGTGAAATAAAACAATTAGCGAGTGATGATGCAACATTATATCGTAATGATATTAATCGTCATATTTCATTAATGGGACATACACAAGTTGCATCAAATAATTCGCCATGGCTTCAAGAATTAGAAGTTAATAGTGATCATATGATTGCGTTCTCTCATGGTGAAGGGAAGTTTGTGGTTAATGATGATAAATTAGAAGAATTAATTAAGAATGGTCAAATTGCATTCCAATATTGTGATGATAATACAAATGCAAGTAATGATCCAAAATATAATATCAACGGTAGTACATATGCAATCGAAGGTATTGTTTCAAAAGATGGTAAGATTCTTGGAAAGATGGGACACTCAGAACGTTATGCAAATGGTGTATTCCAAAATATTCCAGGAAACAAAAAACAAAATATTTTCGCAAGTGGTGTGAACTACTTCAAAAAGGAGGACTAGAATGTCAAAATCATATAAAGATGCAGGTGTTAACTTAGAAGCAGGATATGAATCAGTAGAAAGAATAAAAAAACATATCAAACGTACTGAAAGAAAAGGCGTTATGGGGGGTATTGGAGCATTTGGTGGTTTGTTTGATTTATCATCACTAAATATGAAAGAGCCAGTCCTTGTAAGCGGTACTGATGGAGTTGGTACTAAATTGAAACTTGCAATAATGATGAATAAGCATGACACTATTGGTCAAGATGTTGTGGCAATGTGTGTAAATGATGTACTTGCTCAAGGAGCTGTGCCTCTTTACTTCCTTGATTATATTGCTGTAGGTAAAAATCATCCTGAACAAATTGAAGAAATTGTTGCTGGTGTTTGTGATGGTTGTGTCCTTGCAGATTGTGCTTTAATTGGAGGCGAAACTGCTGAAATGCCAGATATGTATGCTGAAGATGATTATGATATTGCGGGATTTACTGTTGGAGCTGTAGAAAAATCAAAAATTATTACTCCTGAAAAAGTTAATATTGGAGATACTGTAATTGCACTTCCTTCAAGTGGTGTTCATTCTAATGGATTTTCACTTGTAAGAAAAATAGTTTTAAAAGATAATGCTGTAGACTTAAATACAAAATTTGATGAACTCGATAAATCAATTGGGGAAACATTATTAACACCAACAAGAATTTATGTTAAACCAGTTGCGGCAGTTCTAAAAGAAGTTGATGTACATGGTATTGCTCATATCACTGGTGGTGGTTTCTATGAAAATATGCCTCGTTGTCTAAATGAAGGACAAGGTATTGAAATTATTAAAGGTAGCTACACAGTATTACCAATCTTTAACGTTTTACAAAAATTATCAAATATGGACGAAGCTGAAATGTATAATGTATTCAATATGGGTGTGGGTATGATTTTAGTTGTTAATCCTAGTGATGTAGATAAGACAATGGAAATATTAAAAGATAATGGTGAAAATCCAAGCATTATTGGAAAAATCATTGAAGGTGAAGGAGTTACTTTCAAATGAGAAAAATAGCAGTATTTGCATCAGGAACAGGGACAAACTTTGATGCTATACAAGCTAGTATTGAAGATGGAAAACTAGATGCATCTATTCAACTTGTAGTTGTTGATAAACAAACTGCAAAAGTTATTGAAAAGGCAAAAGCTAAAAATATAGATACATTTGTGTTTAATCCAAAAGAGTTTGTTTCTAAAAATGATTATGAAAAAGTAATTGTTGAAGAATGTAAAAAAAGAGGGGTTGAATGGATCGTATTAGCAGGATATATGCGAATACTTGCAGATGCTTTGTTAGAAGCATATCCTAATCGTATTGTTAATATTCATCCATCTTTATTGCCTGCATTTAAAGGGAAAGATGCAATCGGACAAGCGTTTAATTATGGTGTTAAAATCATGGGTGTTAGTATCCATTATGTTAATGCTGAAATGGATGGTGGTAAAATCATTGCACAAAGATGTTTTGCTGTTACTGATGGTATGAACCATGATGAAGTAGAGGCAGAAATACACAAGATTGAACACCAATTATACCCGGAAACATTAAAAAATTTGTTGGAGGAAGAGTAAAATGAAAAGAGCTTTAGTAAGTGTATCTAATAAAACAGGATTAGTGGATTTTGTACAAGGTTTAGTTGATTGTGGGTATCAAATTATCTCAACTGGTGGAACAAAGAAAGCTCTTGATGACGCTGGTATTCCAACAATTGCGATAGATGATGTAACACACTTTCCAGAAATGTTGGATGGAAGAGTTAAAACATTACATCCACTAATTCATGGTGGATTATTAGGTGTACGTGATAAAGAAAGTCATGTTGCACAAATGAAGGAGCATAGTATTGAACCTATTGATTTAGTATGTGTCAATTTATATCCATTTAAGGAAACTATTTCAAAACCTAACTTTACTCATGCTGAAGCAATTGAAAATATTGATATTGGTGGACCAAGCATGATTCGTAGTGCAGCAAAGAATCATCAATTTGTTACGGTAGTAACAGATGTAAGTGATTATCCTACAGTAATTGAAGAAATTAAGACTCATGGGGATACAACTCTTGAGACTCGTCAAAAACTTGCTGCTAAAGCTTTCCGTACTACTGCTGCTTATGATGCAATGATTCAAAAATATTTAACAGATAAGTTTGAGGTTGAAAATCCAGAGAAAGTGGTTTATGGATTTGATTTGGTTCAAACGTTAAGATATGGCGAAAATCCACATCAAAGTGCATCTTTCTATACTGATGGATCAAAAATGCGTTATGCGATGACAACTGCTAAACAATTGCATGGTAAAGAATTATCATATAATAATATTCAAGATGCTAATGCAACACTGCAAATTTTAAAAGAATTTATTGGAACACCTGCTGTTGTTGCGGTAAAACATATGAATCCTTGTGGTGTAGCAATTTCTGATAATATTACTGATGCTTGGAAAAAAGCATATGCAGCTGATCCTATTAGTATTTTTGGAGGTATTGTAGCATTTAATGAAGAAGTAAATATAGAATGTGCAACTGAAATGAGTCAAATGTTCTTAGAAATTATTCTGGCGCCTAGTTTTTCAAAGGAAGCTTTTGAAATATTAAGTCAAAAGAAAAACATTCGTTTAATGACATTTGAAACTGAAGGTGATGATGCAAAGAATAAGATGGTTTCAGTAACAGGTGGTTTACTTGTTCAAGGTGAAGATGATTATCATGAATGTGTTGAAGACTGTAAGGTGGTAACTAATGCACAACCTACAAGTGAACAAATCACTGATTCAATATTTGGTATGAAAATTGTAAAGCATGTTAAATCAAATGCAATCGTTTTAGTCAAAGATGGTCATACGATAGGCATTGGTGCAGGACAAATGAATCGTGTTGGTGCTGCTAAGATAGCGTGTGAACAAGCGGGTGAAAAGGCTAAGGATTCTGTTTTAGCATCTGATGCATTCTTTCCAATGAATGATACAGTAGAACTTGCAAGTGAATACGGTGTTGCATGCATTATTCAACCAGGTGGTTCAATTAAAGATCAAGACTCAATCGATAAATGTAACGAGAAAAATATCGCGATGATTGTTACAGGAAAGCGTCATTTCAAACACTAATGAAAAAAATATTAGTAATTGGTAGTGGTGGTAGAGAACATGCAATTGCATATAAGTTTAAATGTTCTCCTCAAGTTGAAGAAGTATATGTAGCACCAGGTAATCCTGGAATGCGCGATGTAGCTACACTTGTACCTATTCAAACAAATGAATTTGATAAGTTAATTGAATTTGTTAAAGAAAATAAAATTGATTTGACTTTTGTAGGACCAGAAATTCCATTATGTGCAGGAATTGTTGATGAATTTCATAAAGCAAATCTTGAAATATTTGGACCAACAAAAGCTGCTGCAGAACTTGAAGGATCAAAAGTATTCTCAAAAGCTATGATGAAGAAATATAATATTCCTACTGCAAAATATGAAAGCTTTAGTGATTATGAACAAGCAAAAGAGTACCTTCAAAAACAAGAAATGCCAATTGTGTTAAAAGCAGATGGATTAGCAGCTGGTAAAGGGGTAATCATTGCAATGACAATGAATGAAGCTTTACAAAGTTTAGAAGAAATGATGTGTAATCATTTGTTTGATGAAGCTGGCTCAAGTGTTGTCATTGAAGAATTTTTAGAAGGTGAAGAATTTTCTTTGTTGGCATTTGTTAATGGAGATTTGGTAATTCCAATGCAAATTGCACAAGACCATAAACGTGCATTCGATAATGATGAAGGTTTGAATACGGGTGGTATGGGTGCATATACACCGGTTAATCATATTCCTGAATCTGCTTATAATGATGCTGTTACCAATATAGTGCAAGCGATGGCAAGTGCTATGGTCAAAGAAGGTAAATCTTTCTTGGGTATTTTGTATGGTGGTTGTATGCTTACCAAAGATGGAGTAAAGACGATCGAGTATAATGTTCGTTTTGGCGATCCTGAAACAGAAGTTATATTACCAGCTTTAGAAAATGATTTAGTAGAAGTAGTTGAAAATACAATGAAAGGTATCCCTACAAAGTTATCTTGGAGTAATGATGCTTATTGTGGTGTAGTTATGGCGAATAAAGGCTATCCCGAAAGTTATCAAAAAGGAGCTGTTATTGAAGGTTTAGACGTATGTAATGCGAGAGTATTCCATATGGGAACATCTGAAAAGGATGGCAAAATAACCGCAACAGGAGGACGTGTTCTATTTGTGGTAATGAATGGTAATACATTAAAAGAAGCTCAAGAAGCAGTGTATAAAGAAATAGAAGCTATTCATTGTGATTCACTGTTCTATCGTCATGATATTGGAAGTAAGGGAATTAAGTAATTATTAGGATAAACTCAATTTGAGTTTGTCCTTTTTACATTTAGCAGTATAATTTAATTATAAATGGAGGTAATACAATGACTATTCCTAAAGTACAATTCAATATCGCAAAAGAGATTGCATCAAAGATAAAGGAAGAAGATTTAAATAAAAAGTTAGTAGAATCTCTTGATGAGAAAACATATGAATATGATGAACTTGTAAAACAACTTGAAAAGAAATTATTATGTTTGGTAGTGTAATAATTAAGTAGTTAAGTAAATTAAAAGCTTGTATAGTTTATAATTATAACCATACAAGCTTTTATTATTCATCAATTGCTTCAGGGTCTAGATAAACTGAAGTACTATCTTTAAT
>NZ_JAVWFO010000038.1:0-17642 GCF_036641015.1 Anaerorhabdus sp.
TAGTTCAAACATTAGCTGAACAATCTGCATCTGCAATCGATTTCTTAGATTCAATCGGAGCTCACTTAAGTGATGTTGGTAAAGCTGGTGGAGCTAGTACTAACCGTTCACATAGACCCGTTGATGAAGCTGGTAAGATTTTATCAGTTGGTAGCTATTTAGTTCCTATTTTCGAACAAGCTGCTAAAGACAACAATGTAACATTCTATATGGAAACAGAAGCAACAGAAATCTTAATGAATGAAGGAACAGCAGTTGGTGTTAAAGCATCTTCAGCTGATACTGATTATACAATCAATGCTAAAGCAGTAATCTTAGCTACTGGTGGATTTGGTGGTAACTTAGAAATGGTTGAATCATACAAACCAGAACTTAAAGGTTATGTAACAACAAATGCATCTACAATTACTGGTGATGGTATTAAAATGGCTGAAGCAGCTGGAGCTAATCTAATTGATATGGCTGAAATTCAAATTCACCCAACAGTTGTTCAATCTAATGGTGCGTTAATCACTGAAAGTTTACGTGGTGATGGAGCTATCTTAGTAAATAACGAAGGAAATCGTTTTACAAATGAAGTATTAACACGTGATGTTGTTAGTGCTAATATCATTGCTGAAGAAGGAAGTGCAGCATGGTTAATTGTTGATCAACAAATGTTTGATGATTCAAATGTAATCCAAGGTTATGTAAATAAGGGTTACATGGTTGAAGGTGAAACAATAGCTGATTTAGCAAAAGTAATGGAAGTTGATGAAGCTACATTACAAACTACAATTGAAAACTGGGTAGCAATGGTAGCTGCTGGTGAAGATAAAGACTTTGGCCGTGAAGATTTAGCAACTGTTAAATATGATCTAAGCAAAGCTCCTTACTATGCAGTTAAAGTAGCTCCAGGTGTTCATCACACAATGGGTGGTGTTGAAATCAATACTAACACAGAAGTAATTAATGCTAATGGCGAAGTAATCCCAGGATTATATGCTGCTGGTGAAGTTACTGGTGGTGTACATGGTGGTAACCGTTTAGGTGGTAATGCTGTTGCCGATATTATCGTATTTGGCCGTATTGCTGGTGCAAACGCTGCTACATACGTAAGTAAATAGTTAATGTGAAGTAGATTGTTAAACAATCTACTTCTTTTCTGTACCAATACTTGAAATAAATTCAAGTCATAGTTATAATTGTAGTAACTTAGTGATTGGAGATTTAATAAAATGGATAATGAATTTATTAATCTAACAAGCGATAATATTGAAATAGAACATCTATGTTGCATAATTCGAACTAGAAAACCTCATTCTGGTATCGAAGCTAAAAGAAGTTGGCTTGTTGAACGTTTGAATGAAGGACATGTGTTTAGAAAATTAAATGAAAAAGAAATAGTATTTATAGAATACGCACCAGTTGAAAAAGCGTGGGTTCCAATTATTGGAGATAATTTCTACTACATTTATTGTTTGTGGGTGTTGGGGAATCATGCGGGTAAAGGATATGGACGCAAATTAATGGAGTATTGTATCCAAGATGCTAAAGATAATGGAAAATCTGGTATATGTATGCTTGGGTCAAAAAAACAAAAACATTGGCTAACAGATCAAACATTTGCTAAAAAATTTGGATTCGAAATAGTAGATAGCGCTGCGAATGACTATGAATTATTTGCGCTTTCTTTTGATGGAATGACACCAAAGTTTACTGATAAAGCCAAGTTAGGTGAAATAGATAATAAAGAATTAACGATTTATTACGATTTGCAATGTCCATATATGCTACAAAATATAGAAACAATATCAAAATATTGCGAAAACAAAGGTATACTTGTTTCGATGATAAACATTGACTCATTAGATAAAGCGAAAGATTTACCATGTCCTTTTAATAATTTTGCTGTTTTCTATGGTGGAAAATTTCAAACCGTAAATTTATTGTTGGATACGACAGTGTTGGATCGAATAATTAAAAATAACAATAATTTTTAGTGGCAATTATTCAGAGAAGGGGTAGACAAAACAAAGTTAATAGAATAGAATATGGTTGATAAAACTTCAGGGCAGGGTGAAATTCCCGACCGGCGGTAAACCCCGCGAGCCAATTTGGCAGGAACTGGTGTAATTCCAGTGGCGATAGTAAAGTCTAGATGAAAGAAAGTTTTCTTTTTAATAAGTGCGTCCTAAGGTTTTGTTGAAAACCTTTTTCTTTTGGAAAAGTGTCATTATAGGAGGATATAAATATGACAACACGAAAAGTATTCAACATTAAAACCATGGCTAAAGTAGCAATTTTATCAGTTATTGCATTCATTCTAATGTATTTTGATTTTCCAATTCCATTTATTGCACCAGGATTTTACAAAATAGATTTTAGTGAAGTTGCTGTACTTATAGGAGGATTTGCGTTAGGACCTTTAGCAGCAATTTTAATTGAAGGGCTGAAGATTATGCTATATATGCTATTCAAACCTTCAAGTACTGCATATGTGGGTGAGTTAGCAAATTTCATTATTGGTTGTGCATTAGTGGTGCCAGCAAGTGCAATTTATTTTAAAAATAAAAATAGAAAAAATGCTTTTATTGGACTTCTAGTAGGAGCGATTTCAATGATTACAGTGGGATTATTAATGAATTATTTTGTTTTGATTCCGGCTTATTCATTTTTCTTTAATTTGGACTTAGATACAATCATTCAAATGGGTAAAGCAATTGTTCCATTTATTAATAATAAATTAACGTTTGTTACATTTGCGACAACTCCATTCAATATTGTTAAAGTAGTTGCAGTAGCTGGCTTAACAATGATTTTATATAAACATATATCACCATTACTTAAAAAATAGAATAAACATAGAAAACTAAATTTATTTAAAGAAGTACACTGGTTTATGTTATAATTGGATTGATTATGAGGAGGCTTTTTATGGGAAAGTATTCGCGTACAGCAAAATATCAAGATCTTAGAGAACATTTACAAAATGACGCAGAAGGTCAAATTGATTCAAAGGATTTAAATCAGTTTACAGAACGACTAAATAAAATTGATAACGTTAATTTAGGAACTCGACCTAGTCATGAACCTATATTGAAAGAAAATGAATATTTAGATACTAATGAACATTTTGGTAAAAGTGAAGATGTTACTACTTTTAATAATGAGTATTTAGATGAATACATTCAAGAAGTTAAGCAATATAATCTTGATAAAGGAAGAATTTTAAACGACAATACGCAAATTAATATTTTACAAGAATTAAGAGGAGATAAGCCAAAACCGATTAAAACGGAATTGGATGATTATCAAGTTAATGATATTTTTAAATCTAGAACAGAACCTGTTACTGGTGAGACAACAGATATTCCATTCTTACAACAAGATACTAAAATGAACACTCAAATTTCTATGGAATTAAGTAAGATGCTTAATGAAGAAGAAATAATGGATGATTATGATAGTGATGACGATGATTATACTCAAGTATCATTACCATTTAATCTTGAAGAAAAATTCAAAAAAGATAAGAATGAACGTGAGCGATTAATGGAAGAAACTACAAAAATGAAAGTTCAATTAGATCACTATCGCGGTAATCTTGACCAAATGGAAGAGAAAGTAAATAACTCTAATCGAATTCTTAATTTTATTCTTGTTATTTTGATATTTGCATTATTAGTAGTTATTGGTGTTGTTGGTTATTGGTTACTATTAAATAGAGGAATTATCTAGTGAAGATTAATATTGCTATTGATGGACCAAGTGCAGCAGGCAAAAGTACTATTGCTAAATATCTTGCAAAAGAATTAAATTATTCTCATCTTGATACGGGAGCAATGTATCGTTGTGTTGCTTATAAAGTTTTAAATATGGGAATTTGTATAGAGGATGAACCAAAAATTATTGAAGTAATTAAGAATACAGTCATTGAACTTAAACCAGATGGATCAATATATTTAGATGGTAAACAAGTTAATGATGAAATACGTACAAATGAAGTGTCAATGGGTGCTAGTAATGTTTCTAAACTTGAAAAAGTTAGAGAAGAGTTAGTGGCAAGACAACAAGAAATGGCAAAATCTAAAGGTGTTATTATGGATGGCCGTGATATTGGCACTGTTGTATTAAAGGATGCTGAAGTTAAAATATTTTTAACTGCTTCTGCTGAAGCGCGTGCTTTAAGAAGACACAAAGAAAATATTGAAAAAGGGATTCCTTCAATATTGGAAGAATTAACAAAAGAAATTGAAGCACGTGATTATCAAGATAGTCATCGTGAACATAGTCCGCTGAAAAAAGCAGATGACGCTATTGAAGTGGATTCATCAAATTTAACTATTGCTGAGGTAGTAAATAAGATTGATGAGATAGTTAAACAAAAATTGAAATAGAAATGAGGTTTTGAAATGATAAATGGGATTGTTGCAATAGTAGGTCGTCCCAACGTAGGGAAATCAACAATCTTTAATCGTTTCATCGGTGAGAGATTATCGATTGTTGAAGATACACCAGGAGTTACTAGAGATAGAATTTATGGTAAAGGTGAATGGTTAACAAAAGATTTTCGTGTTATAGACACAGGTGGTATTCAATTATTGGATCAACCTTTTCAAGAAGAAATAAAAGCACAAGTTGAAATTGCAATGGAAGAAGCAGATGTTATTGTCTTTGTAGTGTCAGGAAAAGAAGGCATAACACATGATGATGAATACATTGCAAATATGCTAAAAAGGCAAAGTAAACCTGTTGTACTAGCGGTTAATAAAATAGATGATTCATCTAAGATTGAATCTATCTATGAGTTTTATAATTTAGGTTTAGGGGATCCTCATGCAGTCAGTGGTGTTCATGGTATTGGTATGGGTGATGTTCTAGATGAAGTTATTGCATTGTTTCCAACAAAGAAAAAAGAAGACTATGAAGGTAGTATTCGTTTTGCATGTATTGGTAGACCTAACGTGGGTAAATCGAGCATCGTTAATGCGATTCTTAATGAAGAACGTGTTATTGTAAGTGACATTGAAGGAACTACACGTGATGCAGTCGATACGCCATTTGTAAAAGATGGTCAAGACTATGTTATTGTGGATACTGCTGGTATACGTAAAAGAGGTAAAGTATACGAGAATATTGAAAAATATTCGGTATTAAGAGCAATGTCTGCAATCGAACGTAGTGATGTTATTTTATTTGTAATCGATGGCGAAAAAGGAATTCTTGAACAAGATAAACATGTAGCAGGATATGCTCATGAAGCAGGAAAACCAATTATTATTGTTTATAATAAATGGGATACTGTAGAAAAAGATGATAAGACAATGAATGAAGTAAAAGAAAAGATTCGTGATCAATTCATTTATCTTACATATGCGCCAATTGTTTTTGTATCTGCAAAAACAAAACAAAGAATTCATGATTTAATTCCTATGATTAAAGATGTTTATCAATTTAGTCAATTAAGAATTGCTACTAATGTATTAAATGAAGTTGTAATGGATGCTCAAATGATGACTCCTGCACCTGCTATAAATGGAAAACGATTTAAAGTTTTATATGCAACACAAGTTTCAGTTGCTCCACCAACGTTTATATTATCTGTAAATGATCCAGAGTTATTGCATTTTAGTTATAAACGTTATTTAGAAAATAGGATACGAGAAGCATTTGGATTTGATGGATCACCAATCCGTATTATTGCTAGAGCAAAAGGATAATTGATATGAAAGTATGTATATTAGGAAGTGGTAGTTGGGGTACTGCCTTAGCGCAAATATTAGTAGACAACAATGTTGATACAATTATTTGGGGAAAAGATGAATCTGAAGTTCGAGATATTAATGAATTTCATAAAAATACAAAGTACTTTGGAGATGGTGTTATTTTAAGTAATAAACTTAATGCTACAACAGATATTAACTGTGTAAAGGATGCTGATATAGTCCTATTAGCTGTTCCATCTATAGCAATTGAGTCTGTTTGTAAAATGATAAATCCGCTATTAGAAAAACAAGTAATCGTTATTAATGTTGCCAAAGGATTTCATCCAGAAACACATGAAAGACTTTCGGTAGTTATTAAACGATTTATGGATCCTAGTAAACTTAAAGATGTTGTTTCATTGATTGGTCCATCACATGCGGAAGAAGTAGTTATTGGCTTATTAACAACTGTTAACGCAGTTTGTGAAAATGAAGATTCAGCAATTCTTGTTCAAAAACTATTTTCTAATGATGTGTTTAGAGTTTATCGAAATACCGATGTTATAGGAGCTGAAATAGGTGTAGCAGTTAAGAATATTATGGCACTAGCAAGTGGTGTTCTATCTGGCTTAAATCAAGGAGATAATGCACGTGCTGCACTCATGACAAGAGGTTTAGCAGAAATGTCACGATATGGGGTTGCTCAAGGTGGCAAAGCGGAAACTTATTTGGGTTTAACAGGAGTTGGTGATTTAATTGTTACATGTACTTCTCAACATTCTCGTAATTTCCAAGCTGGATTTGAGATTGGTAAAGCAGATTCTGCTACTGAATTCTTAGAAAATAATCATAAAACTGTTGAAGGTGTGAGAGCTGCAAAAGTTATATATGAGGAAGCAAAAAAACAAGGAATTGAGATGCCGATTACTGAAGAAGTATATAAAGTTTTATATGAAAACAAAAAACCATCAACAGCAATAAGTGAATTGATGGGTAGAAAATTAAAATCAGAAGAAATTTAGAGTAATGAACCCATGTTATTATGTAATTTGGGTTCATTTTTATTTTAAGAATTATGATATAATCTATATACCTGTCATACACCAATATATAATGAATAGAGGAATTATAATGAATAACAAATTAAAAGGGTTTACCTTAATTGAATTAATAGTGGTTATTGCGATATTAGCTACTTTGGGGTTATTATTAGTACCCCAAATTTCTGGATATGTTGAAGAATCACAACGTGTCGTATGTATGAATAATCTTAATCTTGTGCAAAGATCATATTTAACCGCTAAAACAACTGATGAAAAAGTTTCGATGACTGCAGTTATTACAAATAAGAATGGTAAATATTTTTCAGGTAAAGCAGAATGTCCTAAAACCCATGATGAATACGGAAGACAATATCTAGATAATCTTTGGTGTCCTCATCATAAAATTAGTACACTTGGAGAGTTAACAATATATGATGAATATGTTGCGGGTAATATGGATTCTTTATTATCTAAGATTGAAAAGTGTGCAGAAGTAAAAGATAAAGACAAGTGTATATCTGAGTTAACTAATGGTAAAATAATTAATTTTGCAAATGCTCGTAATGATACATTAAGAGCTACAATGAAAGAACTATATGGTAATACTTGGCCAGTTATTGATAATAAATTGGCTAGTGCTGCAGGCTTAAACTCTTCAACACAATATTATTTTCAGCCATATTACACTGATGATAAGACAGAATTATTGTTCGTTACAACGGATAATAATGGACATGGAAATTGGGCAACAAATTTAATATTTCACCAAGGACAATGGTATAAATTAAATGATAGTGAGGGAAAAACAGTTAGTTTAACAGATTTCCAAAAAAAGTCAACACAGGAAATAAAAAATGAATTGAATTCATCAAGATTCACTAAAGTTAATTACTAATCAGTATAAAAGGGACATTGATCGTATCAATGTCCCTTTTGAGTTACTTAATTTGTTAAAGGTGTTTCTTGCCATTCTGCATATGCACATTGGCTTTCACTTGTACCATATTTGTTTGTAGCTCCACCACATACTTTTATGGTTCCATATAAATCACCAGGCCATCCTGAATAGTAACCGTTGTCGCTAGAAATATTATATAAAGGAACTTCATCAATATAAACTGTACCAAAATAAGAAGTACCACCACCTGCAATTGCTGGATCGAATAAGCAAGCTCCAGAAGCTTGAATATAATTTTTGCCATCATTCAGTGTTAAATCTTTTGTACCATTAGCGCATTGACCGTTTACATGCCATGCGACCGATAATGAACCATCTGGATTTAAGTAAGCATTAATCCCGGATAATATAGGAGTTTCTTTTAATCCACTTGCACTTAACGGAGCTAATGGAGGGTGACCTTTGCGTATTTCAGCGGTTACAGCCATATATGTAGTAGTATCTGTGACTTCAGCATATGGGTATGAACCTAATACATAGGTGATATCTTCAATATCGCTAGGTCTTTCAATAGCTTTTGGTGTAGTAGAGGATGTTTTTTCTGCCGCATCCATTAACATTACGCTAATTTTTCCAGTTAAGTTAAGACCACTCTTATAGGAGTTAAAATAAGTTCCTTTTCCTTTGATACCCTTATCATATCCAACCCAAACAGCATTAGTAAATTGTGTCGATGATGCAATCATCCATTTGTCTTTTGAAGCGCCTTTTGGTATGCCATAAACCATACCATCTTTACCCCAGTCAGATGTACCTGTTTTAGCGTAGACTGGATATCCGCGTTTCAATACTTGCATATAGTTGTAATAAGGTCCATTAACTGCAAACAGCATTAATTCTGAAACAAGGTATGCTGAACCAGTACTGATTACTTTAACATTTTGATTTTCTGGATAAATAGTTGTTCCATCTTGCATAACTATTTTTTGAATAGTATGCGGTTCATTGTAAACACCACTATTAATTAACATAGCATGAGCCCCAGCCATTTCTTTAACTGTGGTTTCAAATGAAGAACCACCAATTGCATAACTTATATCAAAGTTGTCATTAGTAACTTTACTAAATCCAATTGTTTGTAAATACTTAACTACTTCTTCATTACCAATAGCATCGATAACTTGTTGTAGAGTATCAATTGCAGGTATATTTAGTGATTCTGCAACAGCACGGTCAATCATAACATCGCCTCTATACTTACCATCAAAGTTTTTAAGAACTAAACTACTTCCACGATATGTGTAAGGTCTATCAGTTAATACGTGCTTACTTGACCAATATAGGTTTTCAAATGCTAATGCATATGATAAGAAAGGTTTAACAGCAGAACCTGGTTGTTTGAAACCTGATGTAGCACGATTTAATAAACGCGCACCTTCATAATTTCTACCTCCACCGATTCCGATAATCGCACCTGTACGATTATCCATACTGATCATTGCTGTTTGAATTAAATCATCAGGGAATGGAATCTTAGCTGTGCCATCTTGTATAGAGTCGATAACATTTTGCACATCTTGATTCATATAAGTATAAATCTTCATGCTAGATAAAGCTGGATCCTTACCAGTTAATTCTTGTGCTTCTTCAATTACGGCATCAATATAACTTTGGTGTTGACTATCAGTACGATTGTATGTTTTTTCTTCACCTACAAGTAAGTCTTCAACTTTAATTGCTTTAGCAAGATTAGATTCATCTTTAGTTATATAACCGTGATAGGCCATCATATCTAGTACTGTATCTCTTCTTTGAGTAGCAAGTTCAAGATAGTTATATGGATTATACTTATTTGGAAGGTTTACAATACCTGCAAGTAGAGCTGCTTCACTTAAATTTACATCGCAAATATCTTTTCCAAAGTAGTAAAGAGAAGCTTTTTGAATTCCACGGATATTACCACCAAAATTTAATTTGTTCAAATACTTTTCAAAGATTTCTTCTTTTGAAAAATCATTTTCAATTTTGAGAGCTAAATATATTTCTTGCACTTTACGATCAATGGATTTTTCTGCAACTACTGAATTTTTTATATCGTCGATACTGAAATAAGTATTTTTAACTAATTGCATTGTGAATGTTGAACCACCTTGGCCAAAACTCATTGATTTAATGTTTTCAATAAATGCTTTTGTAAATCGTGGTAAGTCAAAACCTGGATGTGTGAAAAATCGAGAGTCTTCAATTGCGACAAACGAATCAACAACTGCTTCAGGTAAATCATCATAAGTAATATTTTCTCTTAAATACGCTCCAAGTTCCGCAACTACAGCTCCATCACCATCGTATATCTTAGAAGATTCAGCTCCTGTGAAGTCGGATAAATTTAATTCTGGAGTTTTAGATAAAATTTGGGATAGTATTCCTAAACCAACGCCACCAATTATTAATCCAATACAAATTATTATGATTATGATTGATGCGGTTATTTTTTTGCCTAAAGATACTTTTTTCTTAGGCTTAGGTTCATATTCAGACTCTTGATAGTCATCAGTAATTTTCTTAAAAATAATTGTTTCATCAATGTCACTACGATTTTCTTTTTTTAATGGTAAACCAAAGATTGTTTTCTTGGTATCGTATTCACTTTCATCAATTTCTTCAATGAGGTGAGTGACGCTTGGTTCGCTAGTTTCATGGGTTTCTATAATTTCTTCAGTAGGAGTTGGTTCTGTTTCATCTTTAATAGATTCATCTGTTACGGTATCATCGGTTACTTTTGTCACAGGTTCTATGTCAATGATGGTGTCTGTTAAAGATTCAGGATTTCTATTGTCTAAATCATTTGAAGCAAGATCATTATTTAATTGACCATCTTCCGTAACAATAGGTTCCGAAGGCTTAGGTTCTTCGATAACTCTTATTGGTTCAACATCAATAATTTCATCAATTATCTCTGGTAAAACTTCAATTTGCTCTTCACTGTCTTTCTTAGTTACAACAGTTTTAATTTTTTCTGTAACTTTAGTCAAATCAATTAGTGGTTTCTTTTCATCATTTGTATTTTCAGGAACTCCTTTATCATTGGTAGTGTCCTTGTTAGAAATAAGCGTTTTTATTCTGTCTGTAACTTTAGTTAAATCAAAAGTAGGCTTTGTAGGATCATTCAAGTTTGAATCGTCACTTTTTTCATTTGAAAATACATTCTTAATTTTATTTTTTACTTGTTCAATGTTAAAATCACTTTCGATTTTTTTGTTTAACTGTTCTTCATTGTTGGAAGTTTCTTGTTCTTTTTTTTCTGTAATAGACGATGTTTGTTCTTTATTTTTTTGAATATCTTTCGCTAACTTATCATCAACAGTTAGATTAATTTCACTTAAACGAGATTCGAAGTCTTTAATACCTTCTTGAATATATTTTTTAGTAGAGTGCTTTGAGGGTTTAGTTACTTTGGTAACTTTATTTTCATCACTATCTACAGGTTTGTCAAAAACAACATCTTTTGTCTTGTTTTTAGAAGTAGATGCTTTTTTTGTGGTTGATTTAGTTTTAGTAGCATCACTAGTTTTTGCTTTACTAGTAGTTGTACTCTTTGTTTTAGTAGTACCAGTTTTCTTTGCTGCTGGTTTAGTAGTATCTTTAGCAGAAGTAGATTTCTTAGTACCAGTTTTAGTAGTTGTGCTTTTTTTGCTAACACTAGAGCTTTTATTTGTACTGGCTTTTTTAGTAGATTTACCAGGTTGTTCACTGGATTTTTTTGCTGATTTGCCAGATTCTTTGACTTTTGTGTCTTTTATTTTGTCATCCATCTTATCACTCCAAACATGTGCTCATACATTCTATCATAAATGCGGCTAAAATTCTTTTAAAAACCTCTTAAATAATGTGAAATTTTCATGATGTTTTCCCATAATTAGCGATTTTTTTGCTTAGTTGTGAATGATAGGGTTTTCATTATCATTCTTGCAATTCAAATTAAGAAAATGTGTTTTTTTATGTTAAAATACAGGTAGAGGAAAAACTATGATCCATTTACATGCAAGAAGTTCATATACATTATTAGATAGCACTCTAACAATTCAACAATTGGTCAATACCAGCAAATCGTTGAATTTTTCATGCGTGGCGCTTACCGATAGAAATGTAATGTTTGGTGCAATGGAATTCTATAAAGCTTGTAAACAAGCTCAAATTAAACCTATATTTGGACTTGAAGTTTCTTGTGAAATAAATGGAGAAGTATATGATTTCTTGTTATTAGCTAAAAATAGCAAAGGATTTAAGAATTGTGTACAATGTTCAAGTTATGTTTCAGATACCAATAACAAGTTAACACTTAATATGTTAAAAGAGTATGCTATAGATAACATTCTTGTAGTTTATGGTGAGGGTGGGTATCTTGAATCTTCGCTTGTAAATGAAAATGATAAAGAATGTAGGGAACGAGTACAAGAAATGATCCAATTATTTGATGATTGTGTTTTTGGATTATCATTAAATGATGCTTCATTTTGGAAAATTAAGAATAATATGCTTAAAACTATCGTACATAGTTTAGGTGGTACAACTGTTGCAATGAGTAAAATATATTATGAAAAAGAAGAGGATGCGATTTGTTACAAGATTGTTACAGGTATTAGATTGGCTAAAACACTAAATGATTATTCATTACCTTCAATTCAAGGTAGATATATACGAGATTCAAAAGAGATGGAACAATTGTATGATTTTGATGATTTAAAACAAACAGAAATGATTGCAGAGAGATGTAATGTCAGTTTTGAAGATTTTCATACATCTTTACCATGTTTTAATACCCCTAATAGAATAGATGGTAAAAACTATTTAACACAATTGTGTATTGCTGGACTTAAAAAACGTTTAAATAATCAATTAACAAAAGAATATACTGATCGATTGAAATATGAGTTAGATATAATTACCTCAATGAATTTTGAAGATTATTTTTTAATTGTTTGGGATTTCATACGATTTGCTAAAAAACGAGAAATATATGTTGGACCTGGAAGAGGAAGTGCTGCAGGTTCTTTAGTTGCTTATTGCTTAGGTATAACACATATTGATCCAATTGTTCATAAGTTGCTATTTGAAAGATTCTTGAATCCGGAAAGAATTTCAATGCCTGATATTGATACTGATTTTCCAGATAATCGACGTGATGAGGTAATTAGATATGTTTATGAAACTTATGGCAAAGAACACATCGCCCGTATTATTACATTTGGAACATTGGGTGCAAAACAGGTACTCCGTGATGTCGGTAGAGTTTTGGATATATCACTAAGGGAAATAGATATGATTTGTAAGGCTGTTCCATTTGCACCTAAAATGACACTTAAATTAGCTCTAGAACAATCATCTATTTTGAGACAATATGTAGAAGCTGATAAAAGATACAAAGAATTATTTAAATATGCTTTAAAACTTGAAGGATTACCAAGGCATGCAAGTACTCATGCTGCTGGAATTGTTATGTCAAGCAAAAGCTTGAATGAGGTATTACCAACAATTCAAATAGAACCTGATATGGTATCTACACAATATACAATGGATTATTTAGAATCACTTGGATTAATTAAAATGGATTTTTTGGGATTAAGAAATTTAACAATTATTGATCAAGTAGTCAATAAGATTAAAGAAGAACAACCTAATTTTAATATTTTACAAATACCTTTAAATAATCTATTGGCATACGATTTAATTAAAAGAGTCGATACAGTGGGAGTATTTCAATTAGAATCAAGCGGAATGAAAAACTTAGTTCGTCAAATGCAACCAAATTGTTTTGAAGATATTGCAGCAACAATAGCGTTATTTAGACCAGGTCCAATGGAAAATATTCCTATTTATCTTGAAGCTAGAAAACAAGGACATATTGAGTATTTACATCCTAGTTTAGAACCTATTTTAAAAGATACATATGGTATTATGATTTACCAAGAACAAGTCATGCAGGTTGTACAAGTGATGGCGGGATTTTCACTTGGTAAAGCTGATACTCTAAGAAAAGCTATATCAAAAAAGAAACTTAATGATTTAGCGGCAATTGAAGACGATTTTATTAAAGGTTGTATTCAAAATGGACATAATGAGCAATTATCTCATCAAGTGTTTGATTTAATTATGAAGTTTGCTGGATATGGATTTGGTAAAGCGCATTCGGTAGCATATGCACTAATTGCATATCAAATGGCATATTTGAAAGCTAATTATCCATATGAATTTTATTGTGCTTTATTAAATAGTGTAATCGGTTCGTCAGTTGCTTCGGCTGAATACATTGATGAATGCCGTAAAAAAGAAATTAAGATTTTACCTCCTTCAATTAATTTAAGTACATATACATATGACTTAGTTGATCATCAAATTCGGTTTCCATTACTTGCGATAAAGAATGTTGGAGGTAGTGCAATTAGTGAAATATTAGAAGAGAGAAAAAATGGCTTATTTACTGATTTCCATGATTTTGTAGCTCGTATAATGACTCGAAAAGTAAATCGAAAAGTTATAGAATGTTTGATTGATGCAGGGGCATTAGATGAATTCAAAATTAATCGTAAAAGTTTACTTGCTTCACTTGATGATGCAATACGCTATGCTGATTTAGTAAGAATCGAAGCAGATGGTCAAACAAGAATTGATTTAGGATTAGTTTCAAAACCTGTTTTATACCAAATAAAGGAAGATTCAATCGAAAGAAGTGAAAGAGAAAGAACAGCATTAGGCTTTTATTTGGGGTCGCATCCAATTCTTCAAATTAAGAAAAAACATGGTATTATTATTGAACCACTAGTAAAATTAAAACATACAAAGGGATTTGTAAAAGGCTTTTGTTGTATATCAAAAGTTCGTCAACATAGAACTAAAAAAGGTGATTTGATGGCATTTGTGGTAGGATATGATGAGTCAGATGAAATGGATTTAGTAGTAATGCCTGCAATTTATTCAAAGATTCAATCATCTTTAGTAAAAGGTTATTACATTTATTTTGAAGGAAAAATGGATGAAAAAAGTTCATGCTTAGTGAATAAAATTCAAGTGTTGAAAGACGAAGAATAGGAGCAATATATGGCGAAATTATTAATAGTTGATGATGAATTAAAAATAAGAGAAGTTGTTAGAGAGTATGCTTTACTAAATGGATATGAGGTAACAGAGGCGAGTGATGGATTAGAAGCTATACAACTTGTTGAAACACAGGATTTTGATTGCATTATATTAGATATAATGATGCCAAAACTTGATGGATTCTCTGCTTGTAAGCAAATTAAAAAAATGAAAGATATTCCAGTTATTATGTTATCTGCTAGACAAGAAGAATACGATAAATTGTTCGGTTTTGAACTTGGAGTTGAAGACTATGTAATTAAACCTTTTTCTCCAAAAGAGTTAATGGCTAGAGTAAAAGTTATCCTTGATCGTGGACGAAGCAAAGAAAATCAAATTCTGAAATTTGACGGATTAGCGATTGATATTGATGGCAGAAGTGTATCGGTGGATGGGCAAAAAGTTAACTTAACACCAAAAGAAATTGATTTACTATTGTATATGGTTAAAAATAAGAATATTGCTTTATCAAGAATGAAGTTGCTTGAAGAAGTATGGGATTATGATTATTTTGGTGACGATAGAACAGTAGATACACATGTTAAGATGCTAAGACATAACTTAGGTAAATACCGTGATTTTATTGTAACGGTGAGAGGAATGGGATATAAGTTTGAAGCATAGGTTAAGAGGAATAAAATTCAATGTTTGGTTGGATTTCTTCTTGTTTGCGCTTGCAATATTATTAATTCTGGGGATACTTCAATTTTCACTTATTAAACCGTATTATAGAAATAATAAAATGACAGCAATTAAAGAGGTTGCTGGGCAACTTGAATCATATATTATCAACAATAATACAGGTAGTGAGTACATGGTTGAAAAAGCATTCCAAGTTGCTGTTAATAATAGTGTTTGTGCAGTAATTTTTAATGAGCAAGGGAAACTTGTCTATAGTGCAGATGGACTTGGGCAAAGTTGTATTTTCAATCAAAACGTTTCATTAGGAGAACAAGAAATTGTTCCTTTTAATGATGGATTTAAGCTTAATGGATATGTAGATTCAAATGATAATACGTTTACAGAAATATTAGTTAACTCAAAAAGTAAACAAGAAATGATATTTTATGGTGAAAAAATTGAGACTAACCTTGGTAATTTATATTTATACATTAATAGTCCTCTTGAACCAGTTGATTCTATTATTAGTTTTTTCCAAGAACAGTACTTCTTTTATACATTGATTATTATTGGATTTTCATTCTTAATATCTTTATTCATATCAAATGGTTTATCAAAACCGATTGTTAAAATGAAAATTTCTGCTGATTCTTTAGCAAAAGCTGATTATGAAAATACACATTTTGAAGGATCATATTTTAGAGAAATAAATGACCTTGCTACAACACTTAACGATGCAACTAATAAATTAGAAAAAGTTGATGAGCTACGTAAAGATTTAATAGCCAATGTAAGTCACGATATAAAGACACCACTAACCATGATTAAAGCTTATGCAGAAATGATACGGGATATATCGGGTGATAACCCAAATAAACGTGAGGAGCATTTAGATGTAATTATAAAGGAAGTAGATTATTTAGATCACTTGGTTCTTGATATGCAAGAATTATCTAAAATGCAATCTGGAAATTATGTGCTAAGATATAGCAATTTTGATTTGACGGAAAAAGCTAGACATATACTTTCGTTATTTCAGGTGTTAATTGATGAGCATAATTTTAATGTGAAGCTTGAAAGCGATGATAGTTTAATTTTGTATGCAGATGAAATTAAGATAGGACAAGTATTATATAATTTTTTATCTAATGCTTTTAAACATACAGATGATGGTGGATATATTACTGTAAGAATTATTAAGAAGGATGACAGTATACGTGTTGAAGTAGAAGACTCGGGCTCTGGAATACCAGAGGATAGTATTCCATATATTTGGGATCGCTATTATAAAATTGATAAATCATTTAAGCGTGCAACTGTAGGAACTGGTTTAGGACTTGCGATTGTTAAAGCAATATTAGATAATCATCAAGCACAATATGGTGTAATTAGCGAAGAGGGGAAAGGTTCAACTTTTTGGTTTGAACTAGCACAAGAAAATGTCTTTTGATTACTTGCCGGAAACTGAATTAGAAATTATGCAAAGAAAAGATATGTTTAGAATTAATTCTGATACACATTTTTTAGGTAAATTTATCGAGGTTAAAAAAGATGAATCGGTATTAGATATAGGTTGTAATAATGGTGCATTACTTTTGTATGCAAGTGAATTTAAACCAAAGAAACTAGTAGGTGTTGATTACTTCTTAGAAGCGATAGAATTGGCTAAAGAAAACCTAGAACACAATCGTGTGGAAGCTAATTTAATTTGCACAAAAATTCAAGATTATCGTGGTGAAATCTTTGATGTAATTATATGTAACCCACCATTTTTTAAGATCGGTGAAAGTTCAAATGTTAATGAGAGTGAATATTTGCGTATTGCAAGACATGAAGAAATGCTTACACTAAGTGAGTTATTGCTAAGTGTTAGGCGATTATTAAAAAGTGAGGGACGCTTTTATTTGGTACATCGTTCACAAAGAATGGCTGAGATAATAGAGGAAGCGGCTAAAAATGGTTTAAAAATAAAACGAATGAAGCAAATATTTGATGAAAATAAAGAATACTCTACCAGTACTTTGTTTGAGATTGTTAGAGGAAAGAATAACCAAGTTTTAGTAGAAAAACCAATATTTATTAATAGAAAATAGGCGCAAAATGAAAATTTTGTGTTTTCTTTATTTTGATAATACAAAATCTAAATTAACTGCTATAATAGTTGCAATAGTGATCCAAGAGAGTTCACTATGAGGAGGAAAAGTGAATATGAAGCATTTGATTGATCCAATGGACTTATCAGTAGAGGAGATCAACGAT
>NZ_JAVWFO010000039.1:0-16277 GCF_036641015.1 Anaerorhabdus sp.
GTTTCTTTGCAGGACGTTTCTCTACAATGATGTTTGGTTTACCAGCAGCATGTTTAGCAATGTATCATTGTGTACCTAAGAATAAAAGAAATAAATACAAAGGATTATTCATTGGTGTTGCGTTAACAAGTTTCATTACAGGTATTACAGAACCAATTGAATTTATGTTCCTATTTGTAGCACCTTGGTTATATGTAATTCATGCATTCTTAGATGGTGTATCATTCTTTATTGCAGATATTTTAAATATTTCTATTGGGAATACATTCTCTGGTGGAGTAATTGACTTTACATTATTTGGAGTATTACAAGGTAATGCATTTACAAACTGGATGATTCAAATTCCTTTGGGAATTGCATGGGCATTCTTGTATTATGGTGTTTTCAAATTCTGTATTACAAAGTTTAACATTCCAACACCTGGTCGTAGTGATGATGACATGATTGATGAAAATGAAGAAGTCAAAATTACAACTAAGGATACATTGAAAGAAGAAGCAATTCTTGTAATTGAAGCTTTAGGTGGTGCAGAAAACATTGAAGATGTAGATGCATGTATCACTCGATTAAGAGTATCTGTTAAAGATGTTGAAAAAGTAGATAAAGCTAAACTTAAAAAGATTGGAGCCACAGATGTTTTAGAAGTAAGTGGTGGAGTTCAAGCAATTTATGGAGCTAAAGCAATTCTTTATAAGAATATCATTGTTGATATTCTTGGTATTGATGATTAATTAAAAATAAGTAATATTTACCATCTATTCTCTTTGTTTGGGATAGATGGTTTTTTTGTGCTTTTAAGCACACTAAAAATGTTTGATTCAAAATTAGAAAAAGTTTGAAATCTTCAACCAAGAAACAAAACATGTGGTACTATAGTAGATATGTTATTTATGGAGATTGTGTATGGATATTAGATTAGCTAGTTTAGATGATAGAAATAGGATTATGGAGATTATAGCGCAAGCGCAAGAATATCTTAAAAATGAAGGTATACCACAATGGCAAAATGGTTACCCTAATATGGAGACTGTAGTCAATGATATAAATAGTAACCATAACTATGTATTAGTTGATAATAACAATGTGATTGGCACTTGTATGATATCGTTTGATGAAGATCCATATTATAAAGTAATTGAAGGTAATTGGTTATCAAATAAACCATATGTAGTAATTCATCGTATAGCGATAGATACAACGGTTAAAGGAAAAGGGTTAGCCTCACATTTTTTTAAGTTTTGTGAGTGTCATGCATCTAAAAAAGGTGTAAACTATATAAGAATTGATACACATGAATTGAATACATCAATGCAAAGATGTATTGAAAAGAATGGGTTTCAAAAATGTGGTGTGGTTTATGTAATGGACCACGCGCCAAGAATTGCATATGAAAAGGAGATTTCCAATGAAATTTAACAAAAAATACACGCTTGATTTTGCGGAAAAGATTTTAAAAATTGATAGTCCTTCAGGGTTCACATCTAATGCGATTTCATTTCTACAAAAAGAAGCAAAAAGACTTGGATTTAAAACTAGTGTTACACAAAAGGGTAATCTAATTATTGAAGTAGAAGGCAAAAGTAAAGAAGCTCGTGGAGTATGTGCGCATACAGATACTTTAGGACTTATGGTACGTTCTATTAAAGCGGATGGGAAACTAGCAGTTACTAAAGTTGGTGGACCGATAATGAATACTTTAGATAGTGAGTATTGTCGTATTTATACACGTGATGGAAAAATATATACAGGTACTATTTTAAGTACATCTCCAAGCATACATGTACATAAAGATGCTACTACATTAGCACGCAATGAAGATACAATGGAAATCAGAATTGATGAAGTAGTAAAAACAAAAGAAGATGTAGAAAAACTTGGAATTATGAATGGCGATTTTATTGCGATTGAAACAAAAACAGAAATAACACCAAGTGGATTTATTAAATCAAGATTCTTAGATGATAAATTAAGTGTTGCGATACTATTTAGTGTATTAGAACATATTTCAAAAAATAAGATTAAATTAGCAAAGAAAACTTATTTTATGATTACAGTTTATGAAGAAGTAGGTCATGGTGGTGCGTGGATACCAGAAGATATTAAAGAATTACTAGGTGTTGATATGGGATGTATTGGTACTGATTTAGCTTGCACAGAATATGATGTTTCAATTTGTGCTAAAGACAGTAGTGGACCATATGATTATCAAATGACTAGTAAGTTAATTGATATTGCGAAAAAAGAAAAACTAAACTATGCTGTTGATATTTATCCAATGTATGGAAGTGATGTATCAACTGCATTAAGTTCTTCAAATAATATTAAAGGTGCTTTAATTGGACCAGGTGTTCATGCAAGTCATGGAATGGAAAGAAGTCATATTCAAGCAGTAGAAGCAAGTGTTAAACTGTTGTTTGAATATCTTAAATAGGTAATTATGAATTCATTATTAGGACCTTTATTAATTCAAATCGTTAAAATGTTTTTGTTGATGTTTGTAGGTTATTATCTATATAAGCAAAAAGTATTTAATGATGAAACTGTTAAACAAGTAGGTAACTTTTTATTGCGATATGTAATTCCAAGTGTGCTTGTAACATCATTTATTAGAGAATTTAATATGGAAGAATTCAAGTTACTTGGTATGGCTTTTGCATTAAGTATACTAGTAATTGGAATTGGAATCATTGTCGCAAATATTTTATTTAAAGGTGATAAAATCATCGAACGATTTGCATCAATATTTACAAACTCTTCATTTGTTGGTATACCAATTATCATTGCGATGTTTGGTCAGGATGCGGTATTTTACCTTAGTGCATATGTAGCTGTATTTATCATATTAGTTTGGACGTATGGTATATATATGATGACTTCTGATAAAAAGGAAGTATCATTTAAAAAGGTAATTACAAATCCAAATACAATTGCTGTTATTGTGGGGTTGATATTGTATTGTACTCCAATAACATTGCCTACAATAATCGAAGATGTGTTTAGAAGTATTGGATCAATGAACACACCATTAAGCATGATTGTATTAGGCACATATTTAGCAAAAGATTCAATACTAAAACTATTTGTTAATAAGAAATGTTATTTAGTAGCGCTAACTAGACTAATAATCATACCGTTATTAACAATATTATTTTTAAAATTTATTCCAAATGAATACATGACATTAAAATTAATTATACTAGTTGCGAATAGTGTTCCATGTGCAAATACACTTGCAATATTCGCTCAGATGTTTAATCGTGATTATACTACTAGTGCTCATATTATTTCGTTTACAACATTATTAAGTATAGTTTCAATTCCATTAGTAGTAGTTGTAGCGCAAATGTTTTGGTAAATATATTATAAAAGGTCAGTCTACCTAGATGTTATTGGGTAAACTGACCTTTTGATTAATGTTTTATTGTAGTAAAGGAATCTTATGTTTAATTAAGTAAGATACTAAAAGTGTAGGTATTAATACAGAGAATAATCTAAATACGCCACTATCAAATAAGTATCCGTATTGTGTACCTAGTAAAATTGGAATTAACTCTAAGAAGATACCGTGGCTAAAATAAATAATAACACTATACTCGCGAAGTGCTGCATAATCTAATTTAAGAGTAACATTTGTTTTCAACAAAGTCACAAACCAACAATAACTAAATGGTACTACCATGATATAGAAATTATAATCAATTGCCCATCCAAGGGATTTAATTGAGAATGCTTCTACGCATAAAGCAATAAAGAATACTAATGATAGAAGTGAAATGTGAGAATATTTTACTTTGGATGCTAAATCATATTTGGCAACTGCCATACCTAATGAAACAAATAAGATACCAAAGAATAAACCATTACGAGTTGTAAAGAAAATCATTAGATAAATGTTTAAAGCATCTAAGAAAGTACCGTTTGGAATTAAACCATAATATGTTTCCAAGCAACCGAAACAGAATAATATAAATCCCACTATTACTAAAGACTTCATTGAAAACTTTCTTAAATAGTAATAACAGAATACAATTGCGAATATGAGTGCAGCCATATACCATAAATGAAAGTAAGTACCAAAGTTAACTAAAGCTAAAAAAGATCCAGCTGCCCACAACACAGGTGTCATTTCCATAAATCCATTAAGAAGATGAATACCTAGAGGAATATATAAAACACTCCAAACGATATATAAGCGTAATAATTTAAATGTATACTTCTTAAATCTTTCTTTACTTGGATTACCTTTTTGGAAAAAGTATCCAGCAGCTAGAAAAAAGAAGGGTATTACAACTCTACCTACAATATTACTAGTAATAAATCCAAATGTAGGGACACTTGTATAGAATGGATAAGTATGAACGATAATGACTAGAAATGCAGATATAAATTTCATTATGTCAATTGCGTTATAGTTTTTTTTCATGTGATTACCTCAAAACGATTTTTATTTAGTAAATAATAATCGCCATAATTATAACATATAAAAGTAGGTATACCAATTATGGCAAAAATGATAATAGGGTTTATAAATGATTTGTATATGGTAAACTATTTTTGGTGATAAAAATGAAAATTATAATTTCTCCTGCTAAAAAGATGGTAGATACAAGTGATTCATTTGTAGCTAATACTAAACCAATTTTTATCAAGGAAGCAAAAGTATTATTAAACAGTTTAAAATCAAAAACAAGAATGGAACTAAAAGAGTTATTAAAATGTAATGACCAGTTAGTTCATTTGAACTATGAGCGATATCAAAATAATAAACTAGAACAAGCTAATATGATGGCATTAACAACTTACTCAGGATTACAATATCAAGAGATGGCTCCACATGTATTCTCTGATAATGCATGGGAATATGTTAATGAGCATTTGGTAATTTTGAGTGGCTTATACGGGCTACTTAAACCTACAGATGCAGTTGTACAATATCGTTTAGAAATGCAAACAAAATTGGTGATAAAAAATTATAACAATCTATATGAATTTTGGTCAGATAAAATTGCAAAAGAATTATTGAAAGATAATGATGTAATTATTAATTTAGCTTCAAAAGAATATAGTGATGTTATCGAACCGCATTGTAAAGAAAGAATGATTACAATTATATTTGGTGAACTAGTTAATAATAAAATAAAAGTAAAAGGCACCTTAGCAAAAATGGCTAGAGGTGGCCTAGTGCGTTACATGGCAGAGAAAAACATAAAAACTTTAGATGGAATAAAAAAGTTCAATGATTATGGATTTATTTACAATGATATGTATTCCAATGAAAGAGAAATCGTGTTTACAAGAAAGTAATTTTTATATTCCAGTAGTCATGAAGTATAATCCTACTTTGGCAACACCACATAAAATCATAACTAAGATAGGGTTTGCTTTGAATTTACTTAAGGCAAGGTATGCGATAAGAAAGAAGATTACCATATCAATTTTAATAGTGCCAATTTGAATTGCACTTGTTCCCCAAAATGCTGTGGTAATAATTGTTATTCCAGCGGTTGCAATCATTGCGACAACTGCAGGTCTAAGTGTTTTAAGAACGTTTTGAATCCAAGCGACATTCTTGTATTTTAGATATAAGAAGGCAAGAATCATAACGATAATACATGAAGGCAGTATGCTTCCTAGGGTTGCGACTATTGCGCCTAAGACACCACCAACTTGTAATCCAACAAAGGTAGCGGAATTAATAGCGATAGGGCCTGGTGTCATTTGCGATATTGTGATTAGGTTTGTAAACTCACCTAAGGTTAACCATTTGTGTATGGTAACTACTTGTTCCTGGATAAGTGGTAAAGCAGCATATCCGCCGCCAAAACTAAATAATCCAATTTGCAGAAAACTGATGAATAATTGTAAGTAGATCATGCTTCTTGCCCCTTTCTACCAATAAACATACGTAGTACTCCAATACCGATACATGTTAATACTACCCATGCAACATTGACACCAAAGACAAAAGTAACAACAAATGCGACAATCATTACAATGTTGTTGAGCATGCTTTTTTCTTTTACGATTCCAACACCCATATTAATAACAACAGCTGCAATAACAGCGGCTACACCAGATTGCATGCCTTCTAACATTAGCGAAACAATTAGGTTTGATTGGAATGCTTCATAAAAGTAAGATACAACTGAGATAATAAGAAATGGTGGTAATACGGTACCTAAGATAGCGATGAATGCCCCTAAGATACCATCTAACTTGTAACCAATTACGATCGCTCCATTAACCGCAATAGCGCCAGGGGATGATTGGGCAATAGCGACTAAATCTAACATTTCCTTTTCATCGATCCAATGTAATTCATCAACAAATTTTTGTTTTAATAGTGTTATGATTACATATCCACCCCCAAAAGTGAAAGCACTCATATAAAGGGTAGATATAAACAATTTAAGTCTTATTTTTGCTTTATTTTCCATTTTTATTTCTCCTACTTACACAGTCTACACCAAAGTGTAGTATAATTAAAATAATATTAATATATCAAATACATAATGAATGAGTTATGTATAGGAGGGGTATGACACTAAGACATTTAAGAATATTTGTAACAGTATTTCAAAAGGGAAGTATTACCAAGGCGGCAGAAGCTTTGCATCTTGCTCAACCAGCGGTAAGTTTAGCGATAAAAGAACTTGAAAACTATTATGGAATTTGTTTATTTGATCGCTTAACTAGAAAGATATATCCAACTGAGGCAGCTAGAAAACTATTTGATTATGCTATGCCTATATTAGTTATGTTTGATGAAATGGAAGAAAATATAGTCAATTGGGAAGCACTTGGAGCATTACGAATTGGGACTACGATAACAATAGGAAATTTTATATTGCCACAAGTAATAAAACTACTTAAAAAGAAGTATCCAAAGACAAAAGTACAAGTGACAATCAATAATAGTGAAACAATAGAAAAACTATTGGGTGACAATGAAGTTGATATTGCCTTATTAGAAGGTAGAAATCATCATAAGAATAAAGTTACTGAAATACCATTTTTTACTGATGAACTGTGTTTGATAGTCAGTAAAGAGAATCCACTATCAAAACGTAAATCAATTCAATTAAAAGAACTAGAAAAAGCGGACTTATTATTTAGAGAAAATGGTAGTGCAGAGCGACAATTAATAACAAGTCTATTTACTGCTAATAATTTAGTTGTTAACCCAATATGGGAAAGTGTAAGCACCAAGGCGTTAGTAAGAGCAGTTAAAAAAGATTTGGGAGTATCAATATTACCTTATTTAATGATTAAGGACGATTTAAAAGAAAAGGATGTAGTGCGAGTTAAAATCGATGATGTTAACTTAGTGCGTAATTTCATGGTTATCTATAACCAAAACAAATATTTAACTGAAACTGCACAAGCATTTATTGAATTGTGCAAAGACTGGACTAATATAAAAGACTTATAATAAGAAATGAAATTGATGTGAAAACTATTCAATTTGGATGTAAAGTGGAGTAAAATAAGAAAAGAATTTGAGGTAATCATATGAAAATAGAAATGATTCAAGAAGCAAAAGAAGTATTAGAGGGAGTAATAAACAAAACTCCTATTATTGATGCGTCACTAATTCATAACAATTTATGGGTTAAAGCAGAGAACTTACAAAAAACAGGAGCATTCAAATTACGTGGAGCGTATTATAAATTAAGTAAACTGACAAAAGAAGAAAGAAGTTGTGGAGTTGTTGCGGCAAGTGCTGGTAACCATGCACAAGGGGTTGCATATGCATGTCGTGATATGGGCATTAAGGGAACAATTGTAATGCCTGCAACTGCACCATTATCTAAGATAGAAGCAACTCGTAGTTATGGTGTAAATGTAGAACTTGTTGGCGATACATTCAATGATGCATATGAATATGCAAAAGAATTAGTATGTAGAACTGGTGCAGTATTCATTGAACCATTTGATGATGATGAAGTAATGGCAGGACAAGGAACAATTGGTTTAGAAATCCTAGAAAAAATGCCAGATGTTGAAACTGTACTTGTACCAATTGGTGGGGGAGGACTAGCCTCAGGTATCGCATTTGCGATTAAATCACTTAAACCATCTGTTAAGGTTATTGGAGTACAAGCAAAGCATGCGCCTAGTATGAAAGTATCAATCGCAGAAAATAAAATAACAGAAGCTGAAGTAAATACAATGGCAGATGGTATTGCGGTTAAAAAACCTGGTACCAAAACATTTGAAATATGTAGAGACTATCTTGATGATGTTGTATTAGTAGGTGATAAAGAAATATCAGCGACTATATTAATGTTGCTTGAAAAAATGAAGTTATTAGCAGAAGGTGCTGGAGCAACAGCAGTAGCGGCTGCAGTATTCCATAAATATCCAATTGATCAAAAGAAAACAGTTGCAGTGCTATCTGGTGGCAATATTGATGTAAACTACTTGGCACAAATTATTGATTTAGGTTTAGTTAAAACTGGCAGAAGATTCTCAGTTTGCTTCCATTTAACAGATAAACCAGGAAATTTAAAACGTGTTATTGATACATTGTCAGAAGTTGGTGCAAATATAATTACAATTGAACATGATCGTTTATCAAATGAAGTATTAAAACATCAATGTTCGGTATCAATTGTAATTGAAACAATGAATCAACAACATAAAGAGAGTCTTATTGAAAGACTTGTTAAAGATGGATATGAAGTAGAGATAAGTAAAGGTGAATTAATCGCTACTGATATTGATGAATAGTATTAAAATTTAGTGAAAATAAAAAATATGTTTCTATATTATGTAGAAGCATATTTTTTTTATAATTACTATTTTGTTGGTTCAAAATGTTCGATTACAGCTATATCGAAAAAGTCTTTATATGCATCGAATTCTTGTTGACTTGCAATTGCCCAACCAGCGATTTTTCTCTTTAATAATTTATTAAGTCGGACTGACCAATTGATTTCATTGTATTCATAACTAATAACATCTGGTTTTGCTAGAAAATTGAGAAACATATTTTGTAATAAAAAACCCTTAAACTTAGAAAAATTATCGTTTTTGAAATTCTGTGAAATAACACCTCTTAGAATTAATGGATCCAATTTTTTTAAATAAATTATTGCGATAACATTGAAGGAACATACATAATAATCACCAGGATATTTTTTCATAAGTTCAACAGTCTTGTCCACAAGTTCTTTGAAGTTCATACTAAAATCTTTAATTTCAATATAGATAGGAACTCGTCCATTATTAAGTTTTAGGACATCCTCGAAAAGAGGTATTTTATCATTTGTCTCAAGAAGATAAAAGTGACTTAAATCTTCAAATGAAGTTTCTTTTACTACTAGATGAGAATGACACATTCTTTCTAACGTATCATCGTGAAAAACAACTACTTGTTTATCTTGTGTTAACTGTACATCTAGTTCAATGCCATATCCCTTATTGATACATTTTTCAAAGGATCTCATACTATTCTCTGCGATTTCATGGTTATCATAGAAACCACGGTGGTAGTAAATACCTTTTAAAAAAGGAATAGATTTAGCTCGTTTTGTTGTACCTAAGACACTGTATATAATAAATAAAGTAATTAAAATACCAATACTAAGAACGATCATTTAGCTTTGCACTCTCCAATCTTATATTATATAAAAAATGATAAAACTTTATCATAGGTAACGCAAGTACAAGTCCTTGTTAAAAACAGTGGGATGGCAAACGTAAAATATTTACTAAAAAAGGGTATTAAACCCTTATATTAGTTATTTAATAAAAACGTAAATATATCTTTGAAATTATTTGAATGATAAATAATTTCAGGTATAGATTTAAACTCATCACGATATTCTTTTTGATGTAATAAAATGATATTTTTGAATCCTGCTTCAATTGCACTAGTGACACCGCTTAATGAGTCTTCAAATATTAAACAAGATTCCTTTTCGCTGTTCAGTATAGCTAATGCATCGTTAAACATATCTACTTTGTTGATGTATTTGCCATTGTCATAAATAATATCTTCAAGTTTTAGCCAATTGTTTAAATTAAAAGTAGTGTAGAAAAATTCAATGTTTTCAATAATAGATGCACTTGCAATTGTAAAGGGGATATTCTTACTATTTAAAATATTAAAAAGTTTTTCTGCACCATCAACTAGTTTGATATTAGGGGTATTTGTAATGATATTACGATAAAGTTCTTCTTTATATTTAGATAACTGTTCTTTTTCACTTAGTGTATATTTATTTGGTGCTAATTTCTCAATAGCTTCTACATTCGGTAAACCATGAATAAAGTTATTCATTTCGTTTTCTGTTAGTTCTAGTTGTAGTCGCTCTTTGACAAGTTGTTTCCATGCTTGATGATGAAAATCACTATCAAATAATAGTGTTCCATTAAAATCAAAGATTACGCTTTTATATTCCATAGAGTACCTCTATATCTAAATTACATAAAGTAAAAGAAAAATGCAATTAAATTCTTTAGTCTTGTAGACTCAATCGTATATAATATAGATGAACACAAAAAGTAATAATAAAGGATAGTCTACTAAAAGGGTTGCGTGGTATAATATCCAAAGAGTCGAAAGAGAGGTGTACAAATGAATCTTGTAATAGGTGCTTTTCCTTATTTTGTACTGCCTTTAATTTTGTCCCTTGTTTTAGTTCCAATTGCTAAAAAAGTAGGTATTGGATTAGGGATTTATGCAGAAGAGAATCAACGAACAGTTCACCATGGGAAAATGGTTCGTATGGGTGGACTTGCGATATATGTAGCATTTATGGTAGGTATGGCTATATTTGTTAAAGCAGATGATACATTAAATGGTATTTTGCTTGGAGGTATGGTGGTTTTCTTTGGAGGACTATTAGACGATATCTTTGATTTAAAACCAATTATTAAGTTAGCTTTTCAGATAGTAGCAGCATTAATTGCGATATTTATGGGTCAAGTGTACTTATCGAGTATTAATTTACCATTTGGTATTACAATAAATAGCGTATTTATTTCAGGTTTTATTTCATTTGTTTGGATAGTAGGAATTACTAATGCAATTAACTTAATGGATGGATTAGATGGATTATCTAGCGGTATTTCATTAATTGTAACGTGTACTATAGGAATCTTAGGATTCTTTATGGGAAGACGTGATATTTGTATTATGTCACTTATCTTGGCAGGGGCAATCTTAGGCTTCCTTAAATATAACTTTCATCCAGCAAGTATTTTTATGGGGGACTGTGGTGCATTATTCCTAGGGTATATGATTGCGACGATTTCTTTATTAGGGTTTAAAACAACCGCATTCATTACCTTAGGATTTCCTATACTTATTTTGTTTATTCCAATTTCCGACACTATTATTGCAATCATTCGTCGTAAATTAAAAGGACAAAAGATATCTGAAGCAGATCGAAGTCATTTACACCATGTCTTAATGTATAAATTAGATTTAGGACATCGTAATGCAGTATTAATTCTATATTTAATGACAATGTTATTTGGGATGAGTTCAATAGTTACGTATTTTGATAAGACAGTGGGTATTGTTATGGTCATTGTCCTATTATTCATATCAGAGATATTTATTGAAAAGACAGGGATGATTAATCCAAAGTTCCATCCATTATTGGGATTGTGGAGAAGAATTAGAGGGAAAACTAAAGAAGAAGATAAACACTAATGAAAATTGGTGTTTTTTTTTAGGAATTTAGGATTTCCTTGCGTATCAATAAGTAAGGAGATCTACTATGAATAAACAGCGTATTGAACAAGTTTTGAAAGGAGAAGATGAAATAATAATTCCGTATCAAGCAAAATGGAATAATTTTGTAAGAGCGAGAGAAGAGGTAATTAAATGTGTAGATGAGCAGCATTGTGATTCCTATTTAGTAAGTGATGCAAATTGGTTATTAAGAAGTCAATATACATCCTGTGAACAGTTAGGTATTGATATTAGACCGGGAGATATTTGTTACATTGATTATGGGCAAGCATATTTAAACGAAATTGGATTCCAACATTTTGGGTTAGTGTTATCAATTTATCAAAAGAAGGCATTTGTGATACCGATGACTTCTAATGAATTACAATATAAGACAGCCTATGATTTAATTGATAATCCTAGTGGTAAAAGACATTTAATGCGGTTAGGTTGTTTACCAGGAATGAATAAACCATCTGTATTATTCCTAAATGATTGTAAATATATTAATACAGCACGAATTATAGATGTAAAAGCACACCTTGAAATTAGTTCGCCTTGTTATCAAAAGATAAAGAAACGCATTATAAAGTGCATATCTAGTAGCGAAAGTATGTAAAAGAAAAATAATTATGATAAACTTATACTATGTTTAATAACTTAGTTAATAAAAAGTGGATAGTTGCTGTTTCTGGAGGGCCTGATTCTATGGCTCTTTTAGACATGTGTGTTAAAGCGAAAATAGAAGTTGTGGTAGCTCATGTGAATTATCATAAACGTGATACTGCTGATCGTGATGAAAACTGCGTAAAAGTTTATTGTAATAAGCACAATGTAAAAGTTAGAGTGATTCATCCTGTACAAAAAAGAAAACAAAACTTTCAAGCTTGGGCAAGGGATGTTCGCTATGACTTTTTTAAAGAATGTGTTAGAGATGAGGATGCTGCAGGTCTACTTGTTGGGCATCATCAAGATGATTTAATTGAAACATATTTGTTTCAACAAAAGCGAAAATCCATTCCTAGTACATATGGTATTGCAAGTGTAGTTGAATTTGAGGGGATGACAATTGTTAGACCTTTATTAAATATGAGTAAACAAGAGTGTGCAAATTATTGTCTGGGAAATGATGTACCATTTCAGATTGATGAATCTAATTTAAAGAGTGATTATACCCGTAATAAAATAAGACACGAAATTGTTGAAAAAATGAGTCGCGAAGAAAAAATTAAAATATTAAATGAAATCAATAATCTTAATATTAATAAAGAAAAAGAAGAGGAAGAGATTAATAAATTACTTCAAAGTGACAAATTAAATTATAGAGAAATAATAAATGATACAACAAGAGAACTTCGTATTAATTTATTAAGGGAATATTTTAAGAAAAATAAACAAGTAGAATATACAAATTCAAGAGATTATTTTGAACAGCTAGAGCATGTGCTTAGCACAAAATTGAATTATGAATTAGAATTAAAGCATGGAATACTCCTGCTTTCTAACCAAATTTGTGAAATTGTGGGAAAAGAGGACAAAAGCTATTCCTATGTACTACAATCATTAAGTAGCTTACAAACACCTTATTTTACTGTGCTTGCCACAGGAACTAAAGGAGTGAATGCCGTAACAGTTAGTGAAGATGATTTTCCGCTAACAATTAGAAGTATTAAAGATGGAGATGCAATAAATCTTCGCTTTGGAACAAAGAAGATAAATAGGTGGTTTATAGATAGAAAAATACCGCTCAAAGATAGAAAAGAGTGGCCAGTTGTACTAAATTGTAAAAATGAAGTCATTTTAGTGCCTGGAATTGGGTGTAATGTGGAACATTACTCTATAAAACCTAACTTATTTGTGATAAAATACTGAATAACACGGAGGAAGAAATATGCATCAATTGATTAAAAAAGTATTAGTAACAGAGGAACAAATTATTGGACGTTCGAGAGAACTAGGGCAAAAAATTACTGAAGATTACAAGGGACAAGAACCACCTCTTCTTGTAGCGCTTCTAAAAGGATCAGTACCATTTCTTGCAGAGTTAGTAAAACACATAGAATTGGATATTGAATTTGATTTCATGGATGTTTCAAGTTACGAAGGTACAGAGTCAATTGGCGATATAAAAATACTTAAAGATTTAGACCGTTCTATTAAAGGTTTAGATATTATTCTTGTAGAGGATATTGTAGATACAGGAAGAACATTAAAAACAGTAACACAAATGCTAATAAATAAAGGTGCACATTCTGTAAAGATTGTTACCTTATTAGATAAACCTGATCGTCGAGTAGTTGAAATAAATGCTGACTACGTTGGGTTTGAAATAGAAAATGAATTTGTGGTTGGATTTGGATTAGACTTCAATCAAAAATTCCGTAATTTACCTTATGTTGGGGTATTGAAAGATGAATGTTATCAATAAATTAAAAGTGAGGAGTGTGTTTAATTAATGAAGAATAACAACCGGTTTTTAAATTATTTACCATACTTGGTTGTTGCTATCGCGATGTTTAGTTTATTTAATTTAGGTGGGGCTTCGGGTTCTACACAAAAATTAACTTATAATGAGTTAATTAATGTGTTAGAAACGCAAGATGTATCTAAAGCAGATGTAAGCATCGGGTACAATGTTATCCATGTAAAAGGAATGTATAACGACGGGACGCAAGATGTAATCTTCTCGGCAAATGTTCCTAATACTGAAAATCAATCTGATTTAGTACTTGGTCTATTAAATGAAGGACAAGTTGCTGTATTGGATGCTGAAGAAAGTAATCTATTAGTTGATACGTTAATTTCATTTATTCCATATTTATTGTTAGGTGGACTAGCAATATTTATGTTAACTAAAATGAATGGTGGCGGAAACAACAAAGCATTTGAATTCTCTAAATCACGTGCAAAACTCGAAGGAAATATTCGTGTTCGATTTGCAGATGTTGCAGGCTGTGATGAAGAAAAAGAAGAAATGATTGAAATTATCGATTACCTAAAATCACCAAAGAAATTTGCGAAGATGGGTGCTCGTATACCTAAGGGTATTTTAATGGTTGGGCCTCCAGGTACAGGTAAAACTTTACTTGCTAAAGCTGTTGCTGGGGAAGCAGATGTTCCATTCTATAGTATTTCAGGATCTGATTTTGTTGAAATGTTTGTAGGGGTTGGAGCAAGCCGTGTGCGTGATATGTTTAAAAAGGCGCAACAAACTGCACCTTGTATGATCTTTATCGATGAAATTGATGCGGTAGGTAGACAACGTGGAGCTGGATTTGGTGGCGGACATGATGAACGTGAACAAACACTTAACCAATTACTAGTTGAAATGGATGGTATCGGCGAAAATGCTGGTATTGTTATGATTGCTGCTACAAATAGACCAGATGTACTTGACCCAGCGTTATTACGTCCAGGACGTTTTGATAGACAAATTACAGTTTCTTTACCAGATCGTAAAGGTCGTAAGGAAATTCTTGAAGTACATGCAAGAAATAAACATTTAGGACCAGATATTGATTTAGAAGCATTGGCTAAACGTACACCAGGATTTAGTGGTGCTGACTTAGAAAACGTATTAAATGAAGCAGCTATTCTTTCAGTACGTGAAAATTTAGACTTGATTCATATGTCTCAACTTGATGAAGCAATTGACCGTGTAATGATGGGACCTGCTAAGAAGAGTCGTAAATATGATGAAGCTAGTAAAAAACTTGTTGCTTATCATGAAGCAGGACATGCCATTATTGGATTATTCCTAGATGATGCAACAGTAGTGCAAAAAATAACAATTATTCCACGTGGTCAAGCTGGTGGATATAACTTGATGACTGAAAAAGAAGAAAAGATGATGCGTACTAAGAAAGATTTAATGAGTACAATCACTTCTTATATGGGTGGACGTACTGCTGAAGAAATCTTCTTTGATGATATTTCTGCAGGTGCATCAGGTGATATTGAATCTGCTACTCGTATAGCACGTGATATGGTTACTTTATATGGTATGAGTGATCTTGGACCAATTAAATATGATAGTGGAAGTGGAAATGTCTTCTTAGGAAGAGATTATAACTCACCATCAAATGTATCTGGACAAATCGCTTTTGAAATTGACCAAGAAGTACGTAAGATTATTGATACTTGTCACAAACATGCAAATAAGATTATTTCTGAACATAAAGCTGATTTAATCAAAATTGCTGAAGCTTTACTAGAATACGAAACAATTACTGCTGAGCAAATTGATAGAGTTATTAAAGGTCTACCAATTAATCAAACATCTATAAAGACTGAAGAAGTTAAAACTGATGATGATAAACCAGTTGTAAAGAAAACAACTCGTAAACGTAAGCCAAAGGCAGAACAAGATCAACTTCCTTTGTTAGAACCAGAACCAATACAACCAAAGGATGATGAGAATCCATCATTGGATGAAGTCACTGTGGGTGGGTCTGTTGAAGATGAAGAAATAGAAACAAAGACACCAAAAATATAGAAAGTAGGAGGTTGTAACGAATGTTACAACCTTTATTTATTGACAAGTATATTTGTCAGAGTTATAGTAGATATGACAAGAATACTTGTCAAT
>NZ_JAVWFO010000040.1:0-15751 GCF_036641015.1 Anaerorhabdus sp.
TTTCATTATCTTGAATAGGAGAGATTCTATTGTTTATCTTACTAATTCTGTCTTCGATAATATCTATTGCGATTACATGATTCTCTTGTGATAATAATGTTGCGATTGACAATCCTACATAGCCCGTACCTGCTACAACTATATTCATTAGGTTACCTCTTTCCGTCAATATAAAACTCTTTATACCACTCAGCGAACTTTCTCAGACCTGTTCTTAAATCTGTACTTGGTTTAAAACCAAAGTCTCTTTCAAGTGCACTAGTATCTGCGTAAGTAATTGGTACATCACCTGCTTGCATAGGCACAAGTTTTTTGTGAGCTTCAAAATCATAATCACTTGGTAATACTTCCGCACGTATAAGTTCTTCTTGTAGTATGGAAACAAAATCTAGTAAATTCTCTGGCTTACTGTTTCCAATATTGTATAAAGCATATGGAGGGATTGGTAATCCATCTCCCCCTATCTTCTTTTCAGGTGCTTTCTTAATCACTCTAATAATTCCATCAACAATGTCATCGATATATGTAAAATCTCTTTTACAGTTTCCATAGTTAAATATCTCTATAGTCTCACCTTTTATTAATTTATTTGTAAATCCAAAATACGCCATATCAGGTCTTCCTGCTGGACCATATACTGTAAAGAATCTTAAACCTGTAGATGGTATGTTATAAAGTTTTGAATATGCATGTGCCATTAGTTCATTACTTTTCTTGGTTGCCGCATAAAGTGATATAGGATTATCCACTTTATCATCAGTACTATATGGGACTTTCTTATTAGAGCCATAAACACTTGAACTTGAAGCATATATTAAATGCTCTACTCCATTATTTCCATCATCATAAGAATGTCTACAAGCTTCTAAAATATTATTGAAACCAATGATGTTTGATTCAATATAAGCATCGGGGTTTGTAATAGAATATCTAACTCCTGCTTGTGCAGCTAGATTGACAACAATACTAGGTTTATATTCTTCAAATATTTTTTCAATTAATGTTTTATCAGCAATATTACCTTTAATAAATGTCCATTTATTTTTTTTAATATTCTTTTCGATTTCTTCTAAACGCCATTCCTTAATAGAAACATCATAATAGTCATTCATATTGTCAATACCAATAATATGATAAGGACCTTCCTTAAATAACTCCAATACTAGGTTACTGCCTATAAATCCAGCTGCACCTGTTACTAATATATTTTTCATTAGTTATACTCCTAGTCTCTTCTAAACAAATCTCTAGTATAAACTTTAGATATAACATCATCTAAACAATTATCATATCGATTAGCCACAATACCATTAGATAACTTCTTAAATTTCCTTAAATCATTAACAATTATTGAACCAAAGAATGTTTCACCATTCTCGAGTGTTGGCTCATAAATGATGACTTTAGCACCTTTAGCTTTAACTCGTTTCATGATGCCTTGGATACTGCTTTGACGGAAATTGTCACTATTTGATTTCATAGTTAAACGATATACGCCAACAGAAACATCCTTTTCTTTACTTTCATCCCATGAATCGTTTACTTCATAAGCACAAGCAATTTCTAAAATACGATCAGCAATAAAATCTTTTCTCGTTCTATTACTTTCTACAATTGCTGACATCATAGTTTGAGGTACATCATCGTAATTAGCTAATAATTGTTTAGTATCTTTCGTAAGACAATAACTACCATAACCAAATGATGGATTGTTATAGTGTGTACCAATACGTGAATCTAAACATACATCTTCAATAATCTTCTTAGTATCTAGCCCTTTAAGTTCAGCATATGTATCAAGTTCATTAAAATATGATACGCGTACAGCTAAATATGTATTAGCAAACAGTTTAACGGCTTCAGCTTCAGTAGAACCCATAAATAATACTGGAATATCTTCTTTAATCGCACCATCTACTAATAATCCAGCAAATACTTCAGCTTTTCCCTTAGTTTCTTCATCACAAGACACAATAATTCTACTTGGATATAAGTTATCATATAAAGCCTTAGATTCCCTTAAAAATTCAGGTGAAAAAATAATGTTGCTAGTGTTATATTTCTTTCTCACTGATTCTGTATATCCTACAGGAACAGTAGATTTAATAATCACAATAGCATCTATATTAACTTCTAATACTTTTTCAATTACCGATTCAACAGCACTAGTATCAAAATAGTTCTTCTTAGAGTCATAATTTGTAGGTGCAGCAATAATCACATATTCAGCATCTTTATACGCAATTTCTGGATCAAGTGTTGCAGTAAGATTTAACTCATTTTCTGCTAAATACTTTTCAATATAGTCATCTTGAACAGGTGATTTCTTATTATTAATTAATTCTATCTTTTCAGGAATAATATCAAAAGCAGTTACTTCATTGTGTTGAGATAATAATACGGCTAGAGATAAACCAACATAACCAGTACCAGCAACAGCAATCTTCACACCCCTCTTTCTTAGTTCTTTTTTCTTAATTTCATCTACATAAAAATCAGTTGGATCGAATTCTAATGTTTGGCATAGAACTTCTAATTGCTGAATAGAAGGATAAAAGTCACATCCTTCCAAGCGACTTAGTACTGTACGGTTTATATCCGTTAGGTTTGCTAACTCTTGTTGAGAGATATTTTTTTCTTTTCTTGTATCCACTACTTTTTTAGCTAGTAGCTTAATTGATAGTTTCTTCATAAAATCTCCTTGTTGTTTTATGTTACATAAATATTGTGCATTGATATTCTAAGTAAATCAATATGTGCTTTATAACAACAAATACCACTACCTATATTAGAGTAGTGGCTTAGTTTGCTTGATAAATATTTGTTTAATGAATTAGATTTTTCTTGAATATATTTATTGTTTGACAAATAGATTTTCTTAATATAAATTTCGAAATAATTAATAAGCTTGCGCAAAAATAGTAAGTTGCCCCAATCAGGACTTCTAAAACAAGTAATAAAACACCTTTCAAAGGAATTACGTTTGAAAACAAAGTAACAACACAATACATAATCAGACCATTCAATATAAATAAAACACTAACCATAAAGGGTTTAATCAGGACTTTTTTATCCTCAATAAAGAACGACTGTATTAAACAGACTGTTATTTCTGATAAAACTGTAGCTATCGCAACACCAATATCTTTATAATTTTTAATCAATATAAAGTTTAATACCAAATTAACAGATGCACCAACAAACAAAGAAAAAATATATAATTTATTTTTATGTTGTGGAATTAATATTTGTGTTCTTATTACATTTGCCCACGCCATAGCAGGAAGTTTAATCGCTATAATTTTCATTAGTAAAACACAAGATAAGAAAGCACTACCATAATATAATGGTATCAGTACATCGGAAATTGCTGCTAACCCAAAAGAAAACGCACTTGACAGAAACATCACAAAAATCAAAGAATTCGTTATTGTTTGTTGCTGTTTTGAATAGTCTATTCCATTCGCACTCATTGCACTCATTCTTGGAAGCATCACAAGTCCAAAACTTGTTATAAATCCCATAGGTATAGCCACTAACTTCGATGAATATTCATAATAAGCGGTATATATTTCTCCAGATATACTCCCAAGCATAATTTTATCCATTGTTGTATATATGGTAACAGCAATAGTAGGTATAAATAAAATTATCAGTGGTTTGATTTCTAATAACACTTCGTTTATTTTCGGTTTAATAAAATCAAAGTATTTATGCCAACTCTTCCAAAGTATCAAATTACCTAAAAGCATTCCACCAGTCATAATTAAAGTGTATTTCCAAAGATCATTTTCATTTCTTACTATTACAAACAAAAGTATAAGTGTTACTAATTTAATTGTAATACCTCTTATTACAGTTAATTTAAAATTCTCGATACCACCAAATACCCACGCAATATCGAATATCGCAACAGAAACCCATATAGTCTGAATAAGAGCAATGGTTGTATTATTTTCAATAAAAAAGATAGCATAACTTACATACATAATTGTAACTAAAGATGCAAAAATGAATTGAACGCAATAAATTCTCGAAAATATCTTACTTCTTAAATACCTATCATTTTGAACAGCTGCGATACTTCTACTTCCATGATTCACTATACCCAACCTAGCAAGAGACAAGAATAAATTTGCTATGGATTGAGTGTATGAAAACACACCTAAATTAGATGCACCAAGTACTCTTGTTACGTATGGAGCAGTAATAAGCGGTATAATGATAGAAGAAATTTCGTATAGAACTTGATACAAATAATTTTTTTTGACCGAAACCATTCTTATACCTCCTAATAATTAAAATTTACATAATATTTAAAATCTAGTTTCTATGCAAACTCGAGATTGAGAATCCTATATATAACCAAAACTCTGTATTTCGCCAAATATCACCAGATAACATAGCGCCCGGCACTGAAATAAAGAACAATAAACTAAAAATCAAATATTGATTAACATCAATTTTCATTCTATTTACACCTCTCAAAATTATCGAAAACATTATTATAAACAGCAAAATTCCGCCATCAAATAAAAACTGCAAGATAAAATTATGAGGATAAATAATACCTGTGTAATATTCAAAAGATGAAACTCCGTGGCCAAATATTGGTCTAGAAACAAAGCCATCCCACCCTATAGAATAAATTTTATTTCGACCATTTAGAACTGATTGAGTTTTTGATAACCTAATTGTTTTTTCTATTAGTTGAGAAGAAATGGACATTTTTTCCAACACTTCTCCAATAAACTGAAGTATAAAATCAATATTCAATACAAAAAGAAACAAGACAACTAACCATAAAGTGATTTTCGTTCCTTTGAATATAATTTGATTTTTATTATAATCCCACTTAACAATAGACAAGAAAATAACTACAATAATTATACTTAAAATCGGACCTCTTGAACCATATTGCAACAATTTTAGTAAAATGGACAGCTGTAAAAAGGATAAAATCCCAAAAAAATATTTTTGTTCTTTGTTTTCGTGTTTTATTAATACCATAATATATATAATACTTGCCACAATAGGAATCATATATATATAAGATAAACCCATAGAAATATATCCATTTGAATCAACAATTATTATCTTATTTGAAACTAACAATAATAAAGTAGAAAAAATTAATAAATATTTAATTAATTTTGCTGCATCCAGTTTAATTATCATTCCAGAAAGAAGAGGAACAATTACATAGCTTACAATCGTAGTCGATGTGCTTGCGCTTTTTTGCGACAATAACGAGATTAAAAGCATAAATACAATATAAAGTGTAAATATGAAATTATACTTATTAATTCCTTTATATTTTGTTTGTAAAATCAATTTCAAAAATATAATCAAAATTAGTAATATTATACCAAAAAGATACATTTTTGACATAATGTATAAAGATGGAAATACAGTTCTAATAATTTGATTAAACAAAGGTATACTTATATAAGAAGCTACGAGCAAAGTTCCAATTTTGTTTAATTCTTTTTCGTTTAATCTAATCACAATTTCACCTTTATAATTTTAGATTTTTTTACAAATTTATTTTTTTCGACAATCAAAATAGATCTGAAAAAGTCTATTAAATTATAGTCCGGAAGAATTTTTTCAACTTCTTTCTTACATTGTTTAAATGCCATCAAAATTTTGAAACTTCTCAAATTCCTTCCTTGCAACATTATAAAATTACACGAAATAAAATCTCTAACACTTCTATTAGTCATCTCATTTGTATATGGTAGCATTTTTGTAACATAATGTAGTCGATGAGATACCTTTATTGAGTGTTCGGAAGGATTGTTTCTGTTCAACTCATACGACATAACACCCACCTCACTAACTGCTTGTATCTTCCATTTTTTTGCGATTCTCGCAGTGAATTCAAAATCTTGATGTCTTTTAAACGTTTCATCAAAACCACCAATATCCCAATAACAACATCTTTTAACCATTAAAGTGTCAGAACCAATCACAATGCTATGAAAAAGTAAGTCACGAAATAAGTCTCCTGATGTTTTTGGAATTTTTATCACTTTAAAACTCTCGTAGTTTAATTCAATGCCACAATATGCCATTCCAAAATCATCAGGCAAGGTTTCTAAACACTTGACTTGCATCTCGATTTTATCAGGTAAATACTCATCGTCATCATCGAGTAAAGTTATATACTCCCCTTTTGCAAACCTTGCTCCAGTGTTTCTAGCTGCTGAACCATTTTGATTTTTATTATGTGTTAAATATGTTATTTGCTTATTTCTTATATATTTTTCAAGATATTTTTCTGTAGAGATTTGTTCCAACGTACCTTTCCCGTTATCGTCTACAATAATTATTTCTAATGTTTTATAAGATTGATTTAATACACTTTCTACAGCTCGTTTAATAAGTTCGCTTCCTTTATAAGTAGGAATTATTACACTAACAAGTGAATTCATGTTTATTTCGCCTCCTGTTTAACCAAGCTTAAATCAATCCAACTTCCAAGCAACGAATCATCATTGTAATCATCAAAACCATCTAAACCTGATCCATCGAAAAAAGTCATTTCACCAAAATAAAGCTTATCTTCGATTGAGTACCAATCTACTCTGAGACACGGGATATCTTTAGATAAAATTGATGACAATTCTAACATTCTATCTAAATTTTTTGGCTTAGGAGTTAATTTTTGAGAAGCACCAAAACCCGAACAACAATTTTGAGTAATATTTGTTTTATTCCAATCAATATCATAATAATCTTGAGTTTGTTTGTCGGTAAATCTCCCCATGTTTAACTGTATTAATTTAGGTACGCCATTGAAACACAGCACTTTATAATCATTTAAACTTTCATCAGCGTTATTTTCAATATATTCTTCAGCAATGATTTTATGTGGAACATTTTTATATGGCCATTCTCTTAAATATTTATAGTAGTCTTCCTTCAAGCCAATTTCTAGTCTTTTATTAATTTCCTCAAAATTTGCAACTTCTTTATTTTTACAAATATACATTCCAGTACCAGAATTATGAGTACATTTTATAACGAACTTTTGAGGAAACAGAGAATAGTCTATATCTTGTACATTTTCCCAAATACCTATATTTGGTATAACATATTCCTTACCAATTTTTTTAGTCACATATTCTTTAACAGCAGATTTATCGACTAATGTGGTATATAATTCTTTTCTATCATGTAGTTTTAACCATTGTAGTTTTTCATTATAGGTTTTTGGGTTTCTTAAATTCAATATTCTATGCATATGATAAATATAAATAAAATGTAAGTAAACTTTGTCGGGCAAAATCTTTGCACACCATAGTATAAATTTTTTCATAATTCCTCCTAAACGATATATTCGAGACAATATTTAATTAATCCATAAAACCATGCCATTTGTTTAATACCTGATTATAATCAAATTTAAATGAAGTTATTATTGCATTCTTCTCACACATTTTTCTATAATTATCATCATTTAACATTTTTCTAATCGCATTAGATAATTCTATTTTATCTTTTATCGGAACAACCATTCCATTCATGCCATCTATATATTCACTCGCGCCCGCACAATCTGTAGATATACAAGCAATCCCCATAGCAAGAGCTTCTAAAAGAGCATTAGATAATCCTTCATAAGTAGAAGATAAAACAAATAATTTTGCATCAGAAATGTATTCATGTACATTTTTTTTACCACCAGGTAAAAATACTCTACCTGTCAAATTATTTTTTTCAATCTGGTATTCAAGGTCGTTTCTAAGTGCACCTTCTCCATAAATCGTTAATGTGTATTCAGGGAACTCATCCTTGATTTCCATAAAAGATTCAATTAATAATTTATGATTTTTTTGATTCTTTAAACTTCCAACAGATACAATTCTATTTTCTCTCTTTTTTGATGCTTTTGTTTCAATATATATTGGATTAGGAATAACACAACTATTTTTAATTTTTGAGAAATATGATTTTACATATTCTGTTTGAAATATCACTCCGTTTGTACGAGGGTACAATATTTTGGTAAATATATCAACTAATTTCGATCTTCCGTCGTATCTCGGATCGTTCCTTTCGGAAACATATAATTTTTTAACATCTTTTCTACATGCAAAAAAAGTAATAATATTTATTCTAGCTGTAAACGATAATAATATATCAGGTCGATTTGTTTTAACATAACTATTTAGTTTCTTTACCCAAATCGGTAGTCTTTTAATTCTCGAAGGTGTATTACCACTAAAATCAATAATTCTTGTATTTGGATGTAAATCATAAGATACTCTATTGTCTAACAATACGATAATATCTGTATCCCATCCCAGTCCTGCATAATCGCGTGACAATACCGATATTACCTTTTCAGCACCACCTTGACCCATACTTCCTAAAATAAAAGCTATCCGTTTATTAGCCATTATAGCACCTCATATATTTCATCTATCATCCTAATTATCGATTCAATGCTGAATTTCTTTACTTTTTCTTGATTATATTTTCCTAATATATTTCTATCAGATATAATAGCTTGATTTATAGCATTTCTGCATTCTTCAACATTTTTAGGATTAAATAAAAAGCCACCCTTGTCATCTATCAAATCAACATTTCCTCTTATCTTACTAGCAACTACAGCTTTCCCAGCTGCCATCGTTTCCATTAAACTAACCGAAAGACCTTCTCTAAAAGATGCGAAAACAAAAATATCTGCAGATTGTAATAAATCAGGAACATCATTCCTAAAACCTATTAACTTGACCTTATTATCAATGCCGTATTTTTTAGTTAAATTTAATAGATATTCTGATTTTTGCCCAATCCCTGCTATCACATAATAAACATCCATATCTTTAATTGCTTTAATTACTGTTTCATGATTTTTATTATCGTTTAATTCGCCTATAGATAAGAGCATAATTGAATTTAAAGGTATACTTAATTCTTCTCTTTTTGAAACTGGACTATTTTTTTTAATCGAAAATTTATTTAAATCAATTCCTACTCCAGGTACATATTTGATATTTTTTGCTTTTATAAATTTTTGCGCAAATTCAAAATCTTCTCTATTAATCGTTATCAAAGTACTTGTCCAGTACGAACAGATTAATTCAGCAGGATAGTATAATAACCAATTTTTTAATGGCGCTCCTTTGTAAAAATGAAAACCATGTACAGTGTAAATAATTTTTGTCCCATTTTTTTTACTCTTTCTAGAAGCAAACCTAGTAATAACAGATGCATTAGGAGTATGACAATGAATTATATCGTATTTATTTTTATCAACTAATTCTCTAATTTGTATACAGGCTTTTAAATTATCTAAGGAAAATGGAGTACGAGAAAAAGGTATATCAAATACCTCTACGTCATATTTCGAAACATTAAATGATTCATTAACTGAACAGTTGCACGCTAAATGTACAACATGTTTATTCTTAATTAGATGTTCAAATTCCGCCTTAAAAAATGACATCGTTCCTAATATTGTAGTCACATATAAGATTTTCATTCTATCTCCTCGATTATTCTAAATTATTTATTCTTATAAGTTAGGCAATCCCATCCGTTTGGTGGAATAAAATGCCCATTTATTGCAACAGGCATGTTCATGATGTTACATCTCCCGATTATCTCCTCGTTAGAAGATATTAATATATCGGTTTCTTCTACACTTGTAATCTTATATTTAGCAATATTTGGTATTTTATGTAATACAGGAAGAAATTCACGCTTAAAACCCATCAATTTAATTACTGCCAAGTCAAATGCAACAGGATCTTCTGAACATAATATTATTCCCATCTTTTTTGGAGAAGGTGCTAATGGACCGTTTTTTTCTCCAGACACAATCATATCTCCTATTGTCAAAAATTTTCTCTGCGGTTCAACACACATAACACCATTAATATCAGAATAAATCATTATTCTGTTAATATCTAAAATAGATCTCCAAATTGTATCATTCTTATACCAATTTCCAGTACCGAAATACTTTTTATGAGTTATTCTCCTAAATATATAAAATGGGATGCGTACACATTTCACAAGATTACCTTTTAGCTTTTGATGCGTTGCTTGGTATCTGTTCTCTCTATCTCTTAAGACATTTTCTGTCTCAAAAATTATTTTAGGCCCAAAATAAGTATCACCGCCTTCTTCGATACTTCCTGTGACATTATGCGGAATAGAAGTTTTTCTAGAACAAACACCTATATAATTTTTAAGTGCTGCAGTATAACCGGCTTTTCTGTGCGTTTTTGGCTTGGGAAGGTTTATTATTACGTCAGATTCTAAAACTTTTTTATTAACACCATATCTATGGTGACCTTTGTTATGATAAAAAGTATTCATTTCTGTTGAATCTACTATTCCATTTCTATAACGTCCAACGTTATATTCCAAGTCCGAAAATAACGAATCATCTTTCAAATCAACTATAACTTCAGATTCACCTGAAGTTTCTTTAACACTATTCCCGAAGCCTGTTGTAATATCTTCTCTAAAATCAACGATTTCTAATTTGATATTTCTTTTTTCACATGATTCCCAAACAATATTGTAGTTTGCATTATCCATTAATTTATCAAGCTTGCAATTAGGCATAGGCGAATCTCCTACAATTATTTTCCCCGTGCCTTTTAAAGCGATTACAACATAATCTATAATAGCTCTAATAATTGATGCGTGGGTAACGAGGCAATCTAGCCCAGCACTTTTATTTTCATTTTTCTCTTCAACCCAATTAGGTTTAATGACAACACAATCACCTTGTTTAATTATTTCTCCTAACGGATTCCATTTTTTCGTGTTGTAGTTATTTGAATCTAAACCATATCCACGAAGACATTCTCTAACCATATCATAAACATAATTAGGTTTATCACTAATGTCGTCCCATAAATATTCCGGATATTTTTTTGAAGGAGCATATAACGCATCTATCTCAGGATATTTCGCTTCATTACGATGTTCTATATATACTTGCATATTCATTATTTACCTTTACAATACCATTCATTCACTATATATCTACGTTTACCCGATTTTAATACAGGTATCTCATTAACTTTTTCTATATCTATTTCAGAATCAATACCTAAAATACTTGTAATTTCATTAGCTAATTCATTAATTCTATCGAAACTATTATCTATATTAATTTTTAATTTATAGCTTTTTTTATCTAATTGTATCAACTGAAATTGTCGTACATCAGGGAATGACCACATACAGTTAGTGATTGTATGAGGAGATAAAGGATTTCCTTTAGAATCAAAAATTAAGTCTGTAATTCGTCCGCTAAAATGGCTAATTACTTTTTTATTTCTTCCGTTAATATTTATTGTCTCAATTGCTCCAGCATCCCCGGTATCATATCTAATCATAGGCATTGCGTAATTAAATAAATCTGTAACAACAATTCTGCCTATTTGGCCATTAGGAACTCTTTTCCCATCATCATCTACTATTTCCACAATATAATCTGCTTCATTTATTGTAAATAAATTATTGACTCCTTCATCCTGACCCAAAACTCCATTTTCTTCATTCGAATACCTAGATACCATTTTACAGCCGAAGACATCTTCCATATTTTTTCTAGTTTCATCAAACAACATGTCAGACCCACTAATGATACCTCTTACTCCATACATTTTTAAATCATATATTTTTTTTTTATTTAAATATTCATTTAACACTGTATACGTTGAGCCATAACCAAGTAATGTCGTACCATTCATCGTGCCATATTTTTTTACTTGATCAAGTATATCTTTAATTCCTGTATCACTTAATGAATTGCACTGTATAAGAGTCTGATTTTGTATAAACTGTTTTAAATATGGTTTACTATTTTGTTTTACTATAGTTCTTATATAGCTTAGATTATCGCCTAATCTATAACCTATTTTTTCACTATAGTATATAATTTCTGCATTAACTCTTCTTTTTTTATTTATATCTTGATGGCAAATAAAAGGTGTTCCAGTAGAACCACTTGTCGCCATTCGAATCAAATCGCTCTTTTTATATTTATTAGAAAAAAAACAATCTTGACTTTCTCTAATAACATTTTTGTTAATAATTGGAAATTCACAAATATCTTTTTCTGAATATTTTTCATAATAACCCGTAGTTAAACACGCGTGATTTCGCAAATTGTTCCACATTTTTCTTTGGTATTCAAGCACATATTCATCATTGCTATTGACTAAATCAATTTTTTTAATAGTTATATATGAATCAAATATCATCCCACCTTTTAAAGAATCTATCAGCCAAAATATTCTTTCCCTCAATCTATTCAAAATCATAAAATCACCTATTTTCTTATCATTAATTCATTGTATTTCATCATATAGATTCCATCATCATATGAACCTATATTCTTTTTGTTTTCTTTATCTTCAATATTATTTATAATTAGTTCCATATAATTGCATCCACTTTCATAAGCATGTGGATAACCACCCCCAAATCTTGGGTTCACCTCAGAAATATAGTATTCACCATCTACATCAAATATATCGATATCAATTTGACCTTTATAACCAGCTTCCTTAACGAATTTTTCTATTAAAGTAAAAAGTTCATCATCTTTGAAACTTACAGCTTTGTCCGTTTCCCCTGCTCTCATAATAATTTTCTTTTTTGTAAAGATAGAAATAATCTCTCCAGAAATCATATCAATATAAACGTCGGCACCAATTTCTTGTCCTTTTAAATATTCTTGAATCATCATATCATCACGTTGTTCAAATAAAAATTTGGCTGTTTCCTCATCATCTGCTTTCGCGATTGCGATACTTGCACTGCCTTTTACAGGTTTTACAAACACAGGGTAGTTAACTCCTGAATTTTTAAAATCTTTAAAACTCATAAATGATTTAGCACATTTATATCCATGTTCAACAAGCCATTTATACATTTTGAATTTATCCAAGCTAATTTCACACAATTCAAAAGGCGAACCAACTACAGTGACGCCCAATTCTTTAAACGTATTTTCATTTTCAGCCAGTAAGCTAAGCTCCGGATCTATTAAACTTAAAACAGCGTTTATATTTTCTTTTTTACAAATATCAAAAATTACATCAATATAACCTTCATCAGTTATACGCGGTACTTGATAAAACTTATCAGCCTCATACACTGCAGGAGCCAATTCACTCATATCAGTAGCAACCACTCTACCATTACCGTTTAAAGTTTCTTTAAAGTACTGAACTATCTTAGTTCTAGTTCCAACACTAAGTATTAAAATGTTCATATCTTTATTCCCCTTTCTTTACATGTTTGATAACGGAATATCTATCTCTATCTATAAACCTATTTTTCCTTTTAGAATATAAATCTTCTACAAAATGACCTTCTTGTTTAAAACCAACTTTTTCATACAGCTTTATAGCACTTTTGTTTTCTGAATCAACATTTAAAAATATCTTATTTAGTTTTAATACATTAAATCCATATTCAACAATAGCCTTTGTTGCTTTTGCTCCAATTCCTTTTTTTTTAAAAGATGTATCACCTACTGTGATGTAATATTCGGCTTTGCGATTGATATTATCTATTCGTAAAAGACCAATCACACCAACAGGAATCCCATTATATTCGATGGTACAATCAACTCTCTTACTATTATCTTTGCCGTTAAACCATTCGCGAGTTCTTTCGACACTTGCTGGCAAATCATAATGTAGAAATTGATTATTATTAAAATCGTTTATCCATTTTACTTTTAACTCTATATCTCGCTCTTCGAATTCTCGTAAAATTACATCGTCATATTTTGCAATTATCATAATTCTAACCTCTATTATTAGGATTTATAGCTCCGCTTTCTGTTAGCTCCCAGTCAGAACGTTCGACTAAAAATTTAGTGACTCTAAAATCTTTACCTACTAAAATTTCTGATCTTCTGACAACTTTCGTAACAGTATTTAAAATAATCTTAAAATCATTGATAAAAGTAATATCATTAACATATTCGATATCAAACTCAAATTTTTCCTCCCATGTTAATGTATTTCTTCCATTAATTTGAGCTAGTCCAGTTAATCCAGGTCTAACATCATGTCTATGTTTTTCTTCTTTTGTGTAATAAGGCAAGTACTCAACCAATAACGGTCTTGGACCAACAATACTCATATCACCTTTAAAAATATTAAATAATTCTGGTAACTCATCTAAACTAGTAGAACGTAGTAATCTACCAAATTTTGAAAGTCTTACTTCATCTGAAAGTAAATTACCATTCTCATCTCTTTGATTTGTCATAGATCTAAATTTATACATTTTAAAGATTTTTTCATCTTTACCTGGTCTTTCTTGAGTAAATAAAACTGGAGACCCTAGTTTAGTTCTTACTAAAATAGTAACAATCAACAATACAGGAGATAATACAATTAAAGCTGTTCCAGAAAGAATAATGTCTAATAGTCTTTTTATATAGGTTCTATACATTATTCAAAACACTTTCTAATAACTTTAATAATTTCATCTTGATCTTGAATAGTCATTTTATTGTCACTTGGCAAACATAATCCCCTATCAAAAATATCTTCTCCAAAACTTTTAGTTTCCCCTGCAACATATGCGTTTGTTTTAGCTCTTATACTTCCGTTTCTCCCTATTATGTCATTAGCCATATATATAGGTTGTATATGCATAGGTTTCCAAATAGGTCTTCCTTCTGCATTCATTTCAATTAATTTCTCTAGAATTTCTGTTGGACAGCTCTTTCCTTTTTCTGCAATAAATAATGCTTCGCTAGCACTTCTCACTTGTTTACACATTGCTTCTTCATCAATGATTAAACAACTCAACCAATAGTTTGGTTCACTACCCTCCATAATTGGATTGACTTTAACGGGTAATCCTTTTAACCCTTCTTTATATCTTTCATAGATTGCTTTCTTTTGCGCAATATGTTCTTCAAGGTATTCATATTGTCCTCTAACTACACCAGCAATAACATTACTCATTCTATAGTTGTATCCCACTTCTTCATGTTGATACCAAGGCGCATCTTCCCTAGCTTGTGTTGACCATTTACGAGCTTTGTTTGCATCCTCAATATCATTAATTAATAGACATCCTCCAGAAGATCCGGTGATGATTTTATTTCCGTTATAACTGATTGTTGCATAATCACCAAAAGAACCAGTTTGTTTACCATTAATAGTTGCACCCATTGATTCAGCTGCATCTTCAATTAATAGTGCACCATGTTTTTCACAAATTTCTTTTAGAGCTACAATATCTCCAGGGAAGCCATATAAATGAGCCATTACAACTAGTTTAACTTCAGGATAAATTTCGAATGCTTTTTCTAAAGCTTTGGGATCCATATTCCATGTCTTAGGATCTGTATCAATAAATACTGGATTCCCACCTTCATACACAACAGGATTAAGTGTTGCGCAGAATGTCATATCACTGCAGAATACTCTTCTACCTTCAATCGAACCATGACCTACCATTGGTTTTCCATATAGTTTTTCACCAGCTAATTTAACAGAAAGGTGAAGTGCACTAGTACAATTACAAAGTGCAACCGCATGTTTAACTCCTGCTCTCTCAGCTGCAATTCTTTCTACTTCATTAATATTCTTACCAACAGTAGACATCCAGTTTGTTTCATACGCTTCTTTAACATATTCCATTTCTGGACCATGCATAGTTGGACTTGATAGCCATATTTTCTTTTCGAATTTTTTAATGTCCCCTTTAAACATAGTATTTAACTCTCCCTTAT
>NZ_JAVWFO010000041.1:0-7779 GCF_036641015.1 Anaerorhabdus sp.
AAATGGCTGGTGTTACAGGTCATAACTTCTTATTCTTATTAGAATCTCGTTTAGACAACGTAGTATACCGTATGTGCTTTGCTCGTACACGTCGTGGTGCTAGACAATTAGTTAACCACGGTCACATCTTAGTTGATGGTAAAAAAGTTGATATCCCTAGCTTTATCGTTAAACCTGGTTCAAAGGTTGAAGTTAAAGAAGCTAGCAGAAATATGGCTAGTATCAATGAAGCTTTAGAAGCTACATTAAATCCAGTAGCATTCGTTACAATTGATAAAGAAAAGAAAGCTGGTACTTATGTACGCCTTCCTGAACGTAACGAATTAAACCAAGAATTCAATGAACTTCTAGTTGTTGAATACTACAACAGATAAAACTAACTCGCTTTGGCGAGTTTTTTTATTACATAGAAGAAAAAAAAGATATCTTTCGATATCCCTTAATCCATGTGACGTTTAACAATAATAGAAATTATATCTGCAGCAAGTTTTGGATCTTCATTACAAACAACATATTTATACTGACCAACCATATCCAATTCACGATTTGCTTTAGCAAGACGTTGTTGAACAATTTCTTCAGGTTCTGTGTTGCGTCCACGAATTCTTTTTTCCAATTCTTCCATGCTAGGAGGTACTAAGAAAATAGTTAAAGCATCTGGGCATTTTTCACGAACTTGAATACATCCTTGAACTTCAATTTCAAGTAACACATTTTTACCTTCATCACGTAACTTATTAACAGTTGACATTGGTGTTCCATAATAGTTACCAACAAATTCTGCATACTCTAATAATTCACCGTTTTTGATCGCTGTTTCAAAATTATCACGGCTAACAAAGTTATAATTAACACCTTCAACTTCATTTGGACGTTTTTCTCTTGTTGTTAATGAAACTGAATAAGCAAGCTTTAAATCTGGATTATCAATGAATTCCTTCAGTACCGTACCCTTACCTACCCCACTTGGACCGCTTAATACTACTAGTAGACCTCTTTTCACTTTATCTTCCCTCCATGTTTGTATATAATAATTGTACAAAGGATGACTAGTTAAAGCAAGTGAAAGTCGTCTAAGAAATGAGGTTTTAACAATGGCATTAGATGGTATTCTGCTACACAAAATTATTTTAGAAACAGAAAATGAATTTCCAGCTAAAATAAACAAAATATATCAAGTATCAAACTCAGAAATATTATTTCAATTAAAATGTCAATCAGGTCGTAAGAACCTGATTATTTCATGTCACACAATTTACAATAGACTTAATTTAACGGAACGTTCTTATCCTACTCCCGAGGAACCCTCTTCATTTGTTATGTTATTAAGAAAGCATTTAGAAGGTGCCTTAATTCAAAGTGTTGAACAAGGAGGACTCGATCGCTATGCTAAATTAGAATGTCATATGCGCAATGAAATTGGTGACAAAGTAACGCGCTATTTATACATTGAATTAATGGGTAAATATGCAAATTTAATTTTTGTTGATTCAAATGGAAAAATCATGGATGCTCTAAAACGAATTCCACCTTTTGAAAACAATCGCAGAACTATTCAACCAGGTGCAATGTTTAAAGAAACCGAAATACAAGAAGGTAAATCTAATCCTTTTACTACTTTCGATTATAATCCCGAGTTAACATTAACAAAACAATTTCATGGATTCTCACCATTTTTAAGCAAAGAAATAGAATATCGACTCCAACATGATGAATCATTCAAAGATATTATGAAAGAAATTGAAGAATCGAAAAGTCTTTATATCGCAACCATAGATAATGAAGCAGTATTTCATTGTATTCCTTTAAAACATTTAGAAATCACAACAAAAGAATACCCACTTCTAGAGGGGTTAGATTTGGTCTATTTACACAAAGAAGAAAGAGATCGTATCAAGGATTTATCTGGAGATATCTACCGCTTTGTATTAAAGGAATTAAAACACCAAAAACAAAAACTACCAAAATTACAAGCATCATTAGAAGAATCGTTAGATTGTGAAAAATGGCATACCTATGGTGATTTACTATACGCCAATCAGCATTTAAATAGTAAAGGTGAGCATCAAATAGAACTTGAATCATTTGAAGATAGTTCTCTATTAAAAATACCATTAGATCCTAAATTAGATATCAAAGGAAATGCTAAAAAATGTTTCCAAAAGTACAACAAAGCTAAAAAAGGACAAATATTCATTCAAGAACAAATAGATATTTGCCAAAAAGAAATTGATTATTTTGAAGGTATACAGGAACAACTAGATATCAGTTCATTTGATGATGCTAAAGAAATTAGCCAAGAACTCGCTGATTTAGGTTATATTAAAAAGAAAGTCTCTAAGATTCGTAAAAATAACAAAAAGAAAGACACACTACCTAAGATTAAACGTATCACTTTAGACAATGGCATTGAAATTAGTTATGGTAAAAACAATCTACAAAATGAAGCTCTTACTTTTAAATTAGCTAATAAAAATGATATGTGGTTTCATACCAAAGATTATCATGGTGCTCATGTTGTAGTACATGGCCAAGATTTAGATGAAGAAACGATACGTACCGCTGCAATGATTGCTAGTTATTATTCAAAAGGTCGTTCATCAAGTAGTGTCCCTGTTAACTATTGCCAAGTAAAAAACTTAAAAAAAATACCAGGTGCTAAACCTGGTATGGCTTCATTATCTACATATAAGACAATATACATTGATCCTAATGAATCATTTATCTTAAATTTAGAGAAATAATCTACTTGCCTTCTTTTGCAAGTTGTCTAAGCTGTTTAACTTCAAATGGTTTAAGTAATCGAACTTGTCCAGGTTTCAAATCATTAACCATTAATGATCCAAGACGTTTTCTATTAAGTCGCTTAACTTCAAAACCAAAGTATTCAATCATTCGTTTTACTTGACGGTTTCTGCCTTCTTGAATTGTTAATTCAAGAAGCATGGAACCTTTTTCTATGTTTTTAGCAATTGTAATTGCACGAGCTGGTAAAGTTATACCATCTTCTAATAAAATTCCTTTTTCAAGCATTTTCAAATTTTCACCAGTCAATATACCATTTATCGACACTTCATAGGTCTTTTCTAAATGACTGCTAGGATGAATAATTTCATTCGCAAACTCTCCATCATTAGTAAGAATTAAGACACCAGTTGTATCAAAATCAAGACGTCCAACCGGGAATATTCTTTCTTCTACATTAATGAAATCCATAATCGTTGGTCGATCATGTTCATCATGCAAAGTACATAATGTATTTTTGGGTTTATTCATCACATAATAAACTTTATTTTCTTTATTAATCTGTTTACCATCAACTAATATCACTGCACCTTTTTTAGCTTGATATCCTAATTGAGTAATAATCTCACCATCAACTTTTACTCTTCCTTGTACTATTAACTCTTCTGCTTTACGTCTAGAGGTTATACCACTAGCTGCAATAATCTTTTGTAATCGTTCCATAGAACCTCCTTAATGATGATTTCTAGCACCCCAGTACGTTGAACCAGACTTAGAGAAATCATTTACTAACATACAGAATACTTCGAATTCACAATTTGTTTTATCCTCAATCTGTTTACATGCATTTAAACGTTTATGTCCATCTACACATCGATACATATCACCATCAATACATTCTACTTTAACAGGAATAATAATACCTCTAGCTTCAATACTCGTTACTAATTCTTCACTAATTGTCATCTTGTTGTATTGAATCTTCGATAGCGGAATTTTTTTGTTGATCATGAATTTTTTTCCTTCTTCTTTTTCTTAATAATACATCTATTAATACAATGATGCCTAATAGACATGCTGCTGTAAATAAACCAAATGCAATTAATGCAGGAATATCCGCATCACTATTATCAACTCGAACTGTTTCAACAACATCATCAATAATATATTCATTTGTCGTATTTCTAGAAACCAACATGAATTCACCAATTGCCGGCGTCATGAATTGGATATAGTTATTTGTTTGTTTAGTATAACACTTAACAATTTCACCATCTACATATAATAATACCGTAAACAATTCATTGCTTTGTGATCCCTCTGGTTTTTTAATCGAAATTAATACCGGTGTATTTAACTCAAAGTTATCTAAATTCTTCTGCGTTTTAATTGTAAATGTATCAATTACTTTAAAATTATTACCTTCAGCAAGTGTAGTCATTTCTTTTTCATGAATTTTTGGTATTGAACCTTTAACAATTAATTTGATTGTATCTTTCAATAATTTATTCTCTAACGAGTTACCTAAATCAATCGCTAATGATAACCCTGACACTGAAGCATCTAAATCATTCTTATAAATAACATAATGAATGCGATGATTAATTGCTTTATAGATTATTTTATCTAGAGCTCGTAGTTGAGGTTGAGTTAAGTAAGGAACCATATACTCATCCATGCGCTTCTTTAATGTAATAACTCGTTCAGCTTGTTCATCACTAAGTGTTTCTATTTCACTCATTTCTTCAAGAACTAAGACAATTTCATCTTTCAATTCTTGTCGTATTGTATCTAATTCTTTATCTACAGTTATTGGATATGTTGTTGTCTTACCACCAACAGTAACAATAACTTCTTGTTCACCTTCAATTTTTAAATCAAAATTAGAAACCATCGAAGTAGTAAGTTCAAGTTCTTTTTTACTACCATCAGTAAAATTGACCTTCACAACTCCTCCATCAATATCTATACGATCATTCCATTCAAAATATTGAAGCGGATAAGTTTCCATTTCTATTGACTCAATATCTTTATATTGAGCAACATAAGTAACTTCTTCTGTAACAGGTACAATTTCCTTATCCCAACTAACAAATAAAGCATTTTCTTTGGTAGGTTCTTCAATTACAGGCATTCGATTTATTTCAAGTCCATATGTGATTAAACCAGTATCATCTTGAAACATACCCCCGTTCGCATCAAATGTTACCTTAATCAATTCCTTTTGACCTAAATTATCCATATTCATTAAAACTTGCACGTCACTTTGTTTAATATACGCAACGTAGTTAGAATAATCATAGTAATACATCGTATCTACTTTAGATTCCGCATTCAATGTAGCTTCGGACTGTACTTTATACCAATCACCTTCAGCATTACTAAATGCATCTAAAATAACAAACGCGAAATCTGGATTTTTACCTGTTGAATATAAAATTTGAGAGTTTGTTGAATCGTATTGATATACTTTAACATCCTCGTAATTAGTTTTAATACCTAATGCTACAGAATTATAATCCTTAGATCCAAATGATGAATCAATGTTCATATAAAACTGTGCTGCTTTTTCACCCCAATAGGGATCACTTGCATACGAAACATTCATACCATTCGCTTTATTTCCAAAATAACTACCATGAAATTGGAATTTAAAAGGATTTGCATAACTCCCCGAGATATAATATTTCGCATGACTATAAATAGATGAATTAACACCAAAATAACGAGATGCATTCTTTTCAACATCAGAATCATATGCAGCATGACCAAACAAGTTATTTCGAGTAAATGCCAAAGAACTTCTACCTACTGCAGTTTCATTCATTGACAAACCAATCATCATTAAAGCATTTGCGCCATACTGATATTGATATTGAAAAAACGAATCTTCATTTTCATAGAATTGAGAACGATTTAATGTATCATCTGCTGAATCTTTATCCATATCTAAATAATTAGATATTTGATGATTAATTTGCAAAGAATCTCTAAAGTACGCTAATACTTCCTCATATGTAACATTCGTTAATGTGCGATGACTCACAAATTGATAATAGTTATAATATGGTTCATATGGATTTACACTTCCACCATGACTACCAATTTTTAAATCATCCAGCATTGTCCACAAAGCATCATCTTTGTAAAAGTAATGACCATCATAACTAAAATATTCAATATCGCTCTCTAAAAATGATGGAGCTACTCCAATATTAATTAAAGCTGAATAAAATTCACTTGAAAACGACTGTTTTATTTGATGATATAGATGACCATCTTTAACAACATAAGTTGATATACGAGATGGTATCATTGTAATAGGATAAATTGTAACATCACTAAGATTAACCCACCCTGTTACCCCTGAAATCATCATCAGTGCCTTGCTACCCGTTTCATCAGTACCTAAGTAAGCAGCATCTGTTCCATAGCATCCATTAACATAATTTGAGCCATTATCAATTGCATTCTTGAATTCAACATTCACATCACAAGCAGCAGTACTGTTAATTGAAATGATTCCATATTCTGCTTGAATAACTTTACCATCTTTAATGATTACTACATTATCATAGTTAGGTATTTCTCTATCATATATAGTCAATGCACCTTTATATGTCTTAGAAGAAGCTAATGGTGTAACCACATCCTCGGTGATATAAGCCACAGTAAAATCTTCCACTTGTGGTAAATCACCTAAATTAAGTGCACTTACATCTAGTGGTATTAGAAACATGATGGTGACTATTATTAATATCAAACTTTTTTTAAACATGTTTTACCTCAACATTCGCTATTTTCTATTTTAAGTAAACGTATTTTTGAATCTACTCCATAACCATATCCACCAAGTTTATGATTTGATGCAATTACCCGATGACATGGCACAATGATTGCGATTGGATTTTTGTTACAAGCATTACCAACTGCCCTTGCCGCTTTTGGTCGATTAATCATGATTGCTAAATCTTTATAGCTTCTTACCTCACCATAAGGAATGGTTTGCATAGCTCTTAAAACATCCATTTGAAATTCAGTGCCTTTTAACTTTATTGGCACAGAAAACACTTTTCTTACACCATCTAAATATTCAAGTAATTCTTTCTCTACTTGATCAAGTAACGGTGATTGATCACTCTTCTTTATCGAATCATCAACAAAATTAAGTTCAATTAAAAACCCATCATTTTCTATGCATTCAATATTCGCAAGTTTTGTCTTTACTGTTCGTTGTTTCATGATGAATTCTCCCGTATAATTATATCATAAAGGAGTTTAAAATCACATGCGCAATCAAATAATCAAAGAATGCAAGGAACATCAAGATTTAAAATATCAAGTATTTAATAGTTCGCTTATCCCAGATAACAATTACCGTATGATAGGTGTTCGTATGCCTATACTTCACAAGATTGCTAAAAACATCATTAAATCGAATCCTAGTGCATTTCTAAAAGAAGTAAAAGATATTTATTATGAAGAAGTTATGATTGAAGGATTGGTAATTGCACAATTACAAACAGAAGATAAATATACTTTAATAACAAATTATTTACCCAAAATAACTAATTGGTCACTCTGCGATAGTTTTGTATTAGCCTTAAAAGATAATTCAGAAGACTTCTTTAAATATGTTATTAATTGCACAAAATCAAATAATCCCTATACAATTCGATTTGGTATTGTAAACATGCTTTATTATTACATTAACGATCGCTATCTTTTAACCATATTAAAAATTATCACCAAACTTAATACTGAACATTATTATGTGAAGATGGCAAGAGCGTGGTGTATGGCAGAATGCTATATAAAATATCCAAACGAAACTATGCCCTATCTTTTAAAATTAAATGATTATTGGGTATTAAATAAATCGATACAAAAAATCAAAGAGTCACTACGTCTAACAAAAGATGAAAAACAGTACGTAGTTAACGAAACAAAACAAATATTAAACAAATTAAAATAAGTAGTTGCCTACTTATTTTCTTTTACTCTAAATTTCACAATATCTGTTATCAATTTTTT
>NZ_JAVWFO010000041.1:7879-15557 GCF_036641015.1 Anaerorhabdus sp.
AGAATCATAAAGTCAAATGTACATTCTTTCAACTCTTTTACCTCCAATTCAGTTATCTCACGATTGAGCATTAAAGGAGTCATTTTAGCAAAATGAATTTTATCATCATCATTTACTTCCTTTGTATATTTAATATTCTTGACATCAATCAAATCCATTTTAGTCTTAAAGTAATCAGTAACTGCATCAATTGTATATCCATCTGTACTAAGACCTACCATTTTTTTCAACTCTTTTAAGTATTGTTCTCCTGGTATCACTTTCATGCAAATGCCATCATCACTCAACAATCTTTCAAATTCTTGATAATTAGATGGTGTTAACACATCACATATAAAATCAATACTTTTTGGTTTCAATGGAATATTTGTCAAATCTGCCATGAACCAATAAATAGAATTATCAGATTTACCAGCCAATTTAATGGCTTCCTTAGCATTATCAAATCCAATGATAGTTGCATCAAATTGAGCACTAATCGCTCTTGAATAATACCCTTCTCCACATCCCACATCTAACAGCGTAAATTCATCCTTTTTATAAGATTCAATAATTCGTAACAATTCATTTAATAACGGTTGATAATAATCATTCTCTAATACTATTCGTCTACTTTCAAAAAGTTCTTTTATATAATTGGTTGGTTTTTGATTAGGAATAAAATTAACATAATTAAATGAAGCACAATCAAAACAATGCCCATTGATACAAGTAGCACTAGCGGGATGCACTATGTTAATTATTTCTTTACATATTGGGCATCTTAGAATCTCTTCAATTTTCTTATAGTGATTAAAAACTGTTTCAATTTTCATTTTATCCTCGCTTAGATTTACTTACAAAGTACCCTATTGTATTCCCTACTAAACCAAGTACACCATAAATTAAAATGTAGATAGATGCTGATGAATTCATATAAATAAAAATACTCGGTGTAAAACAAACCATTAATATTAAGACAAATATAATGTCTACTCTTTTTTTAGTCATACCAAAATAGATTGATACACAAAACAATAAAAATGGAATCATTATCAACAACACAAACATAGCACTTCCAGTATTTTGAATAATTAATGGACAACCATAAAAAATAAATACAAATGAAAATATATACGGCAAATAGTCTTTAAATTTAAATTTCATATCCCTTACCTCTATGCAACATTTTAACATATAACTTATTGATTAAATTAAAAATGCAGAAAATCTGCACTTTATTTCATTTTACATATTTTATTTAGTGCTACATTCATAGTTTCAAATTCTTGTTGTGAAGCAATTGCTACTAAATAATCACCATGTAGTATTTGAAAATCTCCATTAGGTACAAACTCTTTATTCCCACGTCTTATTCCAACTATTAGTAAACCACTAGGCCATTGAACATCTTTGACTTGTTTACCCGCTACAAAGCTACCTAATTCAACTACCATTTCAATAATAACGTTTGATTTTGATTTTTCTTTACCTTGATTTTCTTCAGTTAGTCGCTCCAATAAAACTTCATATATAGGATTTGCTTTTAATAAATCTGATGTTAACAAAGCTATAAATGCAACCGCAGCTACTGGCAATAAATGTACAAGTGATCCTGTCATTTCAGCCATTAACAAAATACTTGTAATAGGAGCCTTAACAGATCCTGCCATTATCCCAGCCATTGAACATATACAAAACACCGAAATCATATCGCTAGATAACCCAAAATTAAATCCAACTTGGGCTACTAAACTACCTAATAGCGCACCCATCGATAAGATAGGCATGAAGATACCCCCAGGTATGCCACTTCCAAAACTTGTAGTAGTAAAAATCATCTTACAAATTAGTACCACAAATAACATACCAATGCTAAGTTTTGCAGTTTCTGATAACTGCACTAACCCTTGACCTCCACCCAATACTTGAGGCAAAAATAACCCAAATGGTAAAGCAATTAACAATGCCATCATCGGTCTAACAATTATAGGTAACTTACTATAAAAATTACCAGATACAAGTAACATTTTATTTATTATTACACCCACCACCCCTGACAAAACACCAAGAATGACTAACCAGAAATATTGATTTAGTGGTAGTTGTGGAACATCAACATAACTTAGTACTGGTTTTAGTCCAAATATTGTTTTCGACACTATATCTGCGGTTAGGGCAGCTGTTGTTGCAGCAATCAATATATTAGGTGAAAAAGAACGATGAACTTCTTCAAGTGAAAATATAATACCTGATAAAGGTGCATTGAATGCCGCTGACAAACCAGCAGAAGCTCCAGCAGTAATCAAATAATTTTCTTCAAGTTTATTATTACTCAATTTACTCGCTATTATTTCTCCACCACTTGCTCCAATTTGTATAGAAGGTCCCTCTCTACCAAGTGATACGCCAAAAAAAGCACTTAATATTCCTGCAATAAATCTAACTGGAATAATTAACAAACTCTTTAATTTTCGGCCATAAAGTAAGACTCCCTCAACTTGTGGTATTCCACTACCCTTCGCATCAGGTGACAGTTTAATTAAGTAAGATAACAATAATCCTACTAAAACAATTATAATTAACCAAGCAAAAATATAAATTGGATTATTTCTTAGCAATGTATATATTTCAATTGATTTTTCAGTTGCAAACTCTATACCTAATCGATACACAGCAACAACAAACCCCGCAAATAATCCAACTAAGATACCTTTACTAGCAACATTCCATCTTAAGCGACTAACATCTCGATATATTTTAGAAACTTTGATTTCACTCATTTCTTCACCCCTAACTAACTTTTATATTTTACGCCTTTTTAAATAAATATCAAATAACTAAAAAGACTATGATTTTCATCACAATCCCCTAATTAGTTTTTCCGTTTTGCTTCAACTATACAATTTCTACCATTATTCTTAGCTCTATATAATGCATCATCCGCATGTTGGATTGCACTCTCTAAACTAGAAACTTTAAATAATTGATCATGCCATAAACCAGCACTCACTGTAACATAACCTAGTTGTGTGTCTTCTCTTAGAATTTTTAAATTTTTAATATCATTAATGAATTCATTCGTTAAATCATGAGCATTAAATTGTTCTTTACTAACTTTTATAACTAAAAACTCTTCTCCCCCATATCTAACAGCAATTGCATCGTATTTTTCACAAAACTCAATTAACTTTGTTGTAATTTTCTTAATGCATTCATCTCCTTGTAAATGTCCATATTCATCATTATATTGTTTAAATGAATCAATATCTAACAACAAACACATTGAATGCAAATCTTTACTTGAATATTCAGCAAACATTGGATATACAACTTGATGCAAATAATGACGATTATACAAACCTGTTAACTGATCACGATGAGCAATTTCCTCAAGTTGATTATTTGCTGACTTAATTTCAAGAACTTGCTCATGAATGATCTTTCCATCTAAAAATTCTATCGCTAAGCTACGATAATATCTAAATGAAATAAATATTGATAACACTGTCACAAATATGCTGTTAATCAAAATACCAAATATACTTCCTGTATCCACAAACATAATTACTGACGATATTAAAATAACCCATGTTAAACTAAATATCACAATACTCTCAATTGGTGATAACAGTAATACCGCAGCCATTGTAGGTAATAAATAACTATAAACCGATAAATCAGACCCCTTCATTAAATCAAGAAATGTTATTCCCATTAACCATAAACAAATCATAAAACAATAAAATCTTCTAACCCATAAAAACATTTTAAAATGATTATTGTTAAATGCATAACGATAAATAAAAATAGCTATAATTGTAACAACTAAAAGAAATATATATAGTGAGATATACCCAACTGTTCTTAAATTAGATAAATTTAAATTCCGATTTGATATAAATAATAATAACATTACCACCTGTGTCAATAAAACAACAAGAGATATATTTCTTTCAGTTGTATAAACTTTTTTTGGAAAATAAGCATTGAATTCTATCTTGTCTTTATCAGACAAAAATACAACATTACTAAGTAATACTTCTTTTATTTTGTTCACAGACATCTGTTCTTCCTCTACTGTTTAATGCCGTAGCTGAAAAAGTATAACTACCTGTAGACTTAATTTTAATTACTCCACCTTCTGCTTTTAATTCTCCATCTAACACAGAGGAAGGTTCAATAGGAATACCATTTTTAGTAACTGTCCATATTACAGATTTTACATTACTGCTAGTTGGAATAATTTTTATCTCCTCTTCTACATAAGCAGTGTTTGGAAGTGTAAAATCATATTTCGGTGCTGGCACATAAGATGAACCTCCATTTGAGGACGAACCATTATCTGAAGCATTATCTTCTTGGTCCACATCAGGAGAATCTACAGCATCTTCTTCTATTTTATCAGTGGCTTCTTCTTGCTTAATTATCTCTTTGATTTCATCATGCCTATCAAGGATTTCAAAGGCTTCAGCTCGTGTTGACTCTCCATCAGGACGTATTGTTCCGTCTGGATAACCAAAGATTATATTATAATGTTTGCCAGCACAGATATACTCACGATCTTCTTCTGTCAAATTATCTTCATCAGTAAACCCTGTGTTACAAGCACAATCTGTATTATGTTCTTCCTTACCTATAGCTCTAACTAACATTTTAATCATTTCCATTCGAGTAATAGGCTCATCTGGAAAATATTTAGCACCATATTCTTCTTTGATGATAATACCTTCATCAATAAGTGCCTCAATTTCTCTTTGAGCAAAATGTCCTGCAATATCCTCAAATACTATGTTAACAGTATTTGTTTCCTTTGGCTCAATTTCCATGATTCTTGCTAAAAGAGCAGAAAATTCTCCTCTTGTAATTATTTCATCTGGATGAGATAGTCCATCTGGGTATCCTTGAATTACGCCCTTTCTTTCAAGATTATTAATTGCTTCTTCAGCCCAATGACCTACACTATCAGAAAATACAAACCTTGTTGCATAGGCAGAGCCTACAAAACTGGTAATTAAAATACAAACTACCAATAGAATATTGATTATTCTCTTTGACTTATGATTCATTTTAAACTTTCCCCCTTTTAGCCTGCATAGTTAAACATTTCTTTAATTCGCTCTTCTAATGTTGGCATAACCACTTCACCAAATAGCGCATACAGACCTGCAAGGAGTAATGCTCCTAAAACTACAGCAACAAGGATTTTTACAGCTGTATCAATATATCCTTCTCCACGGTTATTACTAACTGCTATCTTTGCTGCGACAGCCTTTCTTGTTATAAATTCATTTACTTTTCTTAACATACTTTTCATCCTGTTTTCCTCCATTATTTTTTAATTTTACTGAGTTTTAATTTTTAAATACTCATATTTATGTCTTGTATTTGATCCTTTGGCTCAAAATCAATTTCTTTAAATCCAAAACGGTCTACATAGTAAAACTCACTGCCATTGTCATTATATAGCTCAACTACATCTGACATTGACAGTGAGTGACCAGTAAACCCATGGGGATGATTTAGATTAAACTTTGTGTATATGGATTCTAAATCATTTGTTTCTATTTCTCCTTCATATACAAGCTCATAGTTATTTTTATCTGGATCTCCAAAGTTTTCTTTAAGTTCCTCATATCCTATAAACTTACATTCTGGATTTATATCAGCTCTTAGCTGCCAGATACGACAGTCTTTAAGAGGTACTGGTATTTCATTATTAATAAGGAGTACACCTTCTTTTGAAAGTCTTTCAAATACACCCTCTGTCCATTTTGCTGTAAGCTTACGGTTACTAAGCCACTGACTGAATTCTTCATTTTGAAACATAGGGTCTACTATTGCAGTATCATCTTCCACATACCCTGAAGGATTTCCATAATAAAATATACAATCATTCTTTAGCTCAATTCCTGTCATGATTTACCTCCCATCATTTAATCTCCATAGACAATATCCTCCATCATAATCCTTTCTTCCAATTCTCTGATGCAGATACCTGACATCTCAAAGATATCAATAACAAACTTTGGTACATCGGCTATATCATAGTCATAATCTGCCTGCATCACTATGATTTCCCCACTGTCTTCTTCTGTACAAGCACAAAGCTTTGCATCCTTTGGAATACCAGCTTCTTCAAGGAGATAATCCGGGACAATAATCTCATCAAATTCTTCAAATCTCTCACAATAGGAGCAATCATGACATCTCCCACAAATTCCTGCTAGATGAACAATTAACTCTTCTGAGAGATTTTTAAGTCCTTCTGCCACCCTTATAAGCTCCATTGCATTCATCGTTGTTTTCATAGCTACAACAGCATTCTCTAAGGTGTTAAGTTCAATTTCTTCACACCCTGTAAGGTCTGCTGCATTAAGTATTTCATTTGGTAAACTAACGTTGTTATCAAAGCATTCTTTAATCATTTTCATTATAAATTCCCTCCTGTTTTCCTAGTCCATTTTTCATTTCAAATAAATTAATTTGTGATGGAGAATTTATCTCCCTTTCATGCATATCATAATTTGCCACTAGTATTTCAGGAAACTGGGCACCATTATCATAGCGCTGTTTAATATTATTGATACGGGTGTAGCTTTCAATCTGGATGTTTGGTGCATCGTATAGCTCTCTGATAAAAGAACAGTCATTGTAGGAAAGCAAGAATTTCCCTTCAATGCCCATCAGGGTATCTCGAAGTCTTATATGATCTTCTTTCTTAAATCCATCTTCACCAACATTTTTGTAATACTTTTCTGTTTCAAAATACGGTGGATCTGCATAGAAAAAGCTGACAGGGCGGTCATACTGCCTTATCAACTTTTCAAAATCTTTATTTTCAACCACTACTTTGCTAAGTCTTCTATGTGCCTGTTCAATTATTGGAAAGTTGCTCCACATATCATGAGGCTGACTTCCGAAGCTAGTAAGGCCTGATGCATAGCTATAGCGAATCAATTGATAAAAATATGAGGCTCTTATTACATCACTTGTAGGGCTGTCTTTTGCAAGTGCCTTCTTCACTATGTCAAAATCCTCACGGGAGTTTAACACAAAATATAGTGCATCTATTAATTCGTTTGGTTTCTCCCTTACACAGCGATAGAGATTGGTTAGCAATCCATTAAAATCGTTATATACTTCAAAATCATTGCCCGGCGGCTTATGAAATAATACCCAGCCTCCACCTCCAAACACTTCTATATACCGTTCATAATATAAGGGAAAGAGAGATACAATTAATTCTCTTAAAGATTTCTTGCCACCTATCCAACTCATAAAACTATTAATACTTCATCACCTCTCTCTTACCTCTTTATCAAGGTCTAATCTTAATTGTCCGTTTGCATCTGGAAAATGCTCTAAAGCTTTAACTAGTCCTCTCTTTGCTTTTGCAATTTCTCTAATTCGACTTGTCATCTGCCCAATACTTGCAAGTAGTTCTTTTCTATCAGCAGCATAATAATATCCTTCATCACCACTGCATATGGGATTGCCATCATTTCTTAATTGATTGACTAATTTCCTGACAGTTCTTGAACTTATACAGAATCTACTTTGCAGATATGCGCTGGGTACTGCTTTAGAGGTTCCTGTGTGATACTCTTTTAGATAAATTAAAAAATCATGTTCCACCTCCTCGCCTCCTTTCTCATGCCATGTTTCATAACACTGTGGATATGATTGTTTTGGGCAA
>NZ_JAVWFO010000042.1:0-8848 GCF_036641015.1 Anaerorhabdus sp.
GAATTAAGGTGGTACCGCGTTATTAAACGTCCTTTGTTAGGACGTTTTTTTTATTTTCAGGAGGAGAAGAAAATGAATTTTTTGGAAGAGTTAAAATGGAGAGGTTTAGTTAAAGATTGTACTGATTTACTTGGATTAGAAGAGAAACTTAAAGAACCAGTTACAGCATATTGTGGATTTGATCCTACTGCTGATTCATTACATGTAGGTCACTTACAACAAATTATGTTATTACGTCGTTATCAAAATGCTGGACATCGCCCTATAGCGTTGTGTGGTGGAGGTACGGGGATGATTGGAGATCCACGTCCAACAACTGAGCGTAAATTATTAACTGTTGAAGAGTTAAATTACAATGTTGATTGTTTAAAGAAACAGTTAGCTCATTTTATTGATTTTGGAACTGATAAAGCTATATTACTTAATAACTATGATTGGTTGGGTAAATTTACGTTGTTGGAAGTATTAAGAGATTATGGAAAATATTTTAATGTTAGTTATATGTTAGCTAAAGATACCATTGCATCTCGTTTACAAACAGGAATTTCATTTACTGAATTTACTTATACAATTCTTCAAGCAATTGACTGGTTAAAGCTATATACAGAACACAATTGTGAATTACAAATTGGTGGATCTGATCAATGGGGTAACCTTGTATCGGGAGTTGATTTGATTCGTAAAGTTAAGGGTGATACTGCAAAAGTATTTGGTATTACATCTCCATTAATTACGAAATCAGATGGTTCAAAATTTGGTAAGAGTGAAGGTAAAAATATTTGGTTAGATCCAACTAAAACAAATGCATATGATTTCTATCAATTTTGGTTTAATACAGCTGATACTGATATAATCGATTACTTAAAACGTTTATCATTAAAAACACCTGAAGAGATTATGGCTTTGGAAGAATCTATGAAAGCAGCACCACACTTGCGTGAAGCGCAAAAAGCTTTAGCTGCTGAGTTAACTGAATTAGTACATGGATCAAATGGATTAGCATCAGCACTTAAAATTACTGAAACACTATTTAAAGGTGATATTAGAGACTTAACAGCTGATGAAATTCGTCAAGGATTAGCAGATGTACCTAAATTTAAAGTTGAAGATGGTGCAAATTTGATTGAAACACTTGTTGATTGTAAAGTGTGTCAAAGTAAGCGTGAAGCACGTGAATTAATTCAAAATGGATCTATACAAATCAATGGCGAAAAAACTACTGATTTAGATGCAATACTTGAAAAGAAATCTGCTTTTAATTCAGAATTTACTATTATCAAAAAAGGTAAGAAAAATTACTTCACATTAGAATTCTAAGACTATAAAACTAAAAGTTTCTTGTATACATGACTAACTAGTAATTAAAGTCATTTGTATGAAGAAACTTTTTGCTTGTGAAAGTGTGAACTAATACCCTTGTATTATATGAATTTAGGAGAGTTTATGATAAAATATCCAAGAGGTGAGTTCATGAAAAAATGGTGGGTAGTTTTAATTATTTCAATCCTTCTTTTAAGTGGGTGCCAAAGTAAAAATAGTAATGAACTCGATTCAAGAAAACTAGATGTTTATAAATCAAATATTGAAACTTTACAAGAAGTTAATTCTATAGCTGCGACATCAGATAATTTTATTGTTAGTAGTGAGATGAGTACATTAGCTGATGGTACACATAGATATTACATTATAATCGATAATGCAAATGAAAGTATGTATAATGTGCAATTGATGGCTTTAGAGGTAGGGGTTGATGCGAATTCTGTTATGGCTCCTTCAATTGGTATATTAGATGATGAAACCTATAATTTAATATCTAAGGATTCACCAGTTAAAGATGGATATGTTAAAGGATTAGTCTTAAGTGGGGACACAACAAGTAATTCTATTGATGTTAAATTAATGATATCTTGGACAGATAAAAGTAATACAAAAAAACAAGAAGAGTTTTTACTACTTCATATTGATACTATGAGTAGTAATGGAGATTAAACGATGACACAAAGACAAAAGCAATCTTTCATGGCGGGTGCTTTAACAAGTTCTGCTGGAATATTTATTTCTAAAGCTTTAGGGTTATTTTATTTAGTTCCATTAACAGCGATGGCAACAGAAAATAACATGTTTTTTTATACTCAAGCTTATACATATTATGAATTATTATTAAATATTTGTACGGCAGGATTTCCATTCGCTATTGCAGCACTTGTCGCTCGATACGCTAATAAGAATGATTTTAAAACTGTTATGTTAGTAAGAAAACTATCTATGTCATTAATGCTTGCTTCAGGATTCGTTATTGCAATCGTATTTGCAGCTATTTCGTTTCCATTGGCAAAAGGTTCACTTGGTGCAAGTGCTCCAATAGAGGATATTAAAACATTACAAAATTGTTTTTTTATTTTAACTCTAGCGGTTATTTCAGTTCCTTTTTTAAGTGTTTTTAGAGGATTTTATCAAGGACTAAAAGAATTGAAAGTATATGCGGTATCACAAGTAATTGAACAAGTAACACGCATAGGATCTTTACTAGCTTTAGGTGCAATATGTATTTATATATTTAAACTAGAAAGTATATTTGCTATTTATATGGCGGTATTAGCTACTTCGTTAGCAGCAATTATTGCAATTGGTTATTACTATCGTTTTGATCGTAAAAATATTGGAGATTTAAATAGAGCTGCGAGATATCAAAAGGAACCGGCAGTTCCTGCAAAAGAATTATTTAAAGAATTATTGATATTTGGTATTCCTTATTTATTAGCTTCAATTTTAGGAAATAGTATGAGTCTAGTTAATAATTCATTCTTTATGAGTGCAGTAAAAGCAACTGCAGAGAATTATGATCATTACACTTTAATTTTAGGTATGATGCAAGGGACATGTAATAAACTTACTTCAATTCCACAAGTACTAGCGATTGGTTTTGGTGCAGGGATTGTACCTTATCTTACTATCTCACTTGAAAATAAGAACTGGAAAGAATTACAAAAAAATGTATTGGATTGTTTAGATACTGTTCTTTATATTGGTATGCCTTTATTCTTATGTTTATTAGTACTTGCTGAACCGATTTATTATGTAATGTATGGAGATGCAAATCTTGCATTAGGTTCAGAGGTTCTTCGTTGGAGTAGTGCTATATCAATTACGGGTACATTGTCACCAATCTGTAGTTCAATGATGATGACATTAAGATTAAGAAGGCAAAGTTTATTTTACTTATTCATTGGATTTGTTGTTAAAGTAGTTTCATTCTTTTTATTAATTGATATGTTTGGCTATTCGGGAGCATTGACTTCAAGTATACTTACATCAATTGTTGTTATATTTTTGAACTTACAATTAATTCAAAACAAATATCATGTTCATTATGGTAGAACATTCAAAAGATTTTTTAGAATATGTTTATGTCTATTTGCAATGAATGGCTCATTCGTATTATTACGTTTAATTGGGCTAGATGCAGTAGGTAATGGGAAATTGTATGGTGTCTTTATATTAGGGATTTATGGAATTGTAGGAATGGGAGTCTACTATTTTACTAGTGCTTGTTTGGGATTACCTAAAGCAATCTTAGGGGTTAATCTAACCGGCTTAATTAAAAAAATAGTAAAGAAAAAATAAATTATGATGAGAATAGATAAATGCCTAGCTCATTTAGGGTATGGCACAAGAAAAGATGTAAAAAAAATTATAAGAAGTGGTATCGTTAGCATAAATGGAGTTATTTGTACTAAGGAAGATTTTAAATTTGATGAAGAAAACGATGAACTTTCGATTGATGGTGTTAATGTTCTTTATTCAAAATATGTATATATCATGTTAAACAAACCACAAGGTGTAATTAGTGCAACTGAAGATGGATTACATGAAACAGTATTAAATTGTATTCAAGATTCTACTAAGGGTTTATTCCCTGTTGGAAGACTTGATATTGATACTGAGGGTTTATGTTTAATAAGCAACGATGGACAATTAGCACATGATTTACTATCACCAAAAAAACATGTTGCTAAGACATATTATGTCGAAATCAGCAATCCATTAACTAGTGAACATATTAAATTATTAGAGTCTGGTATCACCATTGATGGTGATGAATTATGTAAGCCAGCAAATGTAAAAATTCTTACAGATAATTCGTTGGAGTTAACAATCATGGAAGGAAAGTTTCATCAAGTTAAGAGAATGATGATTGCGTGTGATTCTGAGGTTACTTATTTAAAAAGATTAACAATAGGATCATTGGTGTTAGATAGTGAATTAGAACTAGGGGAATGGCGATATTTAACTGACCAAGAATTGGAAAGTTTGAAACAATAAATTTATATTTTTTATAGATAGCTCAACTGTTGTTGAGTTTTTTTATTGAACATATGTGGGATATGATATACTTACTTTAAGGAGCGAATAATCATGAAATTAAATAAAAAGATAATTTTAGCAATATTAACGATATTAGTTATTATCGGGTTTTCAATTTATTTGTTGATACCAAATGAAGTAAATAGTTTTCTAACAAGCAACTCTGAGAGCGGAAACTTATATATTCTTTTCCTAGCACCTATTTTATATTTTTCTCCGGTTGCTCTATTAACATTACTAAGTGGATTGAAGTTTACTAATTTTACAGAAGAAACATGTAAGAAATTGTTGGTATTTGTAATCATTACATTTATAGTTTATTATTTAGTTATATTTATGTTAGTGATATTACCTATTGGTATCCCAACTGCTTTATATAATTTAGTCAAATTTTTATTGATTAATAGTAATTATTTAGGATTTGTAATACTTGGTATTATTTTTAGTGCTAGTCTAAAATTAGAGTAATGTCAGAAAGTGAGGGATTATGATGAAAAATAGAAGAAGTAAATTAATTGCATTTTATATTGTAGTTTTAGTTGTTTGTTCTGCTTTGTTGGTTATTTTTTATCCATCTGCATATGATTTAGTTAGATATAATTATGATTTAACTTGGTTACAAATATTAGGATTCTTTGTTTTGCCTATTATGTTTTTCTCATTTGCAGCTTTATTTGCTTTAGTTACAGGATTGAAATTTACTAAATTAAGTCATCAAACAAGTCGAATTATTCTTCTGATTTCTTTTGGAATTATGGGTGTTTATTTTGCAATTGCAATTGCTTGGATATTAGGCGTATCTTGGATTGGAAGTCTAATGTTAAAAATAGTTTCAATAGTTTCGGACTTTAAATATTTATTTTTAGTATTAGGAATTATGATCAATGCTAGTATTGATCTTAAAGACTTAAATAGTGAATTGAATAATAGCGATGAACAAAGCGCAGATTCAATTAAAATGATGATTAAACCTATCGAAGAGAGTGAATCTTCAAATTTAAGTGATAAATAAGTAAAGACATCCACAATTGGATGTCTTCTTAATCTAATAGATGTTTTATGTCAATCTTTAAATGTAATAACTTGTTTGTACTTGCATAGTTATTAAGTGATTGAATGACTTGGTTTGTTAGATATGTAGGGGTACTAGCACCGCTGGTAATAGCAACTCTATTGGCGTCTTTTAACCATTCTTCTTTGATGTCATTTGATGTTTCAATTAAATAAACATTTGGAATATTGTGTTCAATAGCAATCTCTTTTAATTTATTACTATTGTTTGATTTAGGATCACCTACAACAAATAAGCAATCAATATTTTCTAGTTTTTCAATTGCTTCTTGTCGAATACGAGTAGCGTTACATATCTCATCAAGAATCTCGATATTAGGATATTTTTCTTTAGCTGCTTCAAGTACTTTATAGATTTCTATAATACTCATGGTAGTTTGATTTGTAACCATTATTTTGTTGTATTTTGGAAGATTTACTAAATCGTTTTCGTTTTCAATAAAGTGTACGTGTTCAGAGATAGCAATGACTGCTTCAGCTTCAGGGTGATGTTTCTTTCCTATATATAATACTTCATATCCTTTTGATAAATATTCTTTAACAATCAATTGTGTTTTTGTCACATCATCACAAGATGCATCAACTACGATTAATCCTTTTTCAATTGCTTTATGATAGACTTCTTCACTTATTCCATGGGCAGTAAAAATAACTACACCAGATTTAATTTTATCTAATAATTCTAGTCTTGTTTTACCTTTTTCTTCGACACATTGTATGCCAAGTTGTTCACAAGCTTCCACGACATATTTGTTGTGTACAATCATTCCTAACATAGTTATTGTTGTGTTAGGATATTTATGGGCAGTTTGTTTAGCTAAATTGATAGCACGAACCACTCCTTTACAATAACCACGTGGTATTACAGGGATTATTTCCATTTCAACATTCCTTTCTGTGTCTAAAAATAGTATAATACACATGGAAGGATGATTCTATGAAAACATATCAAGATTTTAATTTTAATAACAAAACGAAAGAGTTTATTCGCTTAAACAGCTTCGTGGAACCAACTCCAATTCAAAATGCGGTAATTCCAATGGCAATTAAAGGGAAAGACATAATTGCGATTTCAGATACCGGAACGGGTAAAACACATGCTTTTTTAATTCCTTTAATGGAAAGAATAGATACAACTCAACAAATTGTACAAGCAGTAATAACAGCTCCTACGCGTGAATTGGCAATGCAAATTTTTAAGAATGCAAAAGAAATGATGAAAGCTGATCCAACATTACGTGTAAAATTAGTTACAGGTGGTATTGACCGTATTAAAATGGCTGATTCAATTAAACAGCAACCACATATAGTAATTGGGACACCAGGTCGTATTAAAGACCTCTTCTTGGAACAATCGGTATTGCGTGTTGATACAGCTTCAATCTATGTAGTAGATGAAGCGGACATGACACTTGAGTACGGATTTCTAGATGATGTAGATGCTATTTGTGGAAGAATGGGTAGTAAGTTACAAATGATGGCATTTAGTGCTACAATTCCAACAGCATTGAAACCATTCCTAAAAAAATATATGAATGCACCTCAGACTATATTGATGAAGGATGATCATGCATCAAATCCGAAAATTGAACATGTGTTAATTCCTTGTAAGCACAAAAGTTATGGTGAAGCATTATTAGACATGTTGCCAGGGTTTATGCCATATGTATGTTTAATATTTGCTAATACAAGAGAAGAGGCAGGGGAAGTTGCTGCATTATTACGTAAAAGTGGAAAAACAATAGTTGAAATACATGGTGGTTTGCAAGCACGTCAAAGAAAACAAGCCATGAAACAGTTAGAAAGTTTAGATCACACTTATGTAGTTGCAACAGATATTGCAGCACGTGGTCTTGATGTAGAAGGTATAACACATGTTGTATCACTTGGATTTCCAAGTGAGTTAGATTTCTATATTCATCGTTCAGGAAGAACTGGTCGTGCAGGTAAAGAAGGAACATGCTTTGCCTTATATAAGGAAAGTGATGATAAAGCAATCCACTTACTAAAAGAAAAAGGGATTCATTTTGAACACCGTAGTTTTAAAAGCGGAACTTGGACTGAATTAAAACCGTATGGTCAAAAGAAAGTTGCTAAAAATGACTTACGCGAAAAAGAAATTGCTAAGAAAATAACTAAGAAAAAAGAAAAAGTAAAACCATTATATAAAAAGAAAAAAGCAGAAATGGTTAAAAAAATTAAGCAAAAAGAACGTCGTGAAATGATTAGAAATGAAATCAAAAATCAACGTAAAGAAAGATATAAAACTGAACAAAGACTTAAATCTAAAGGTATTATTGAATGATAATTGGTTCCCATGTATCAATGAGTGCACCAGATTATCTACTTGGTTCTGTAAAAGATGCATTAAGTTATGATGCTAATGCACTAATGGTTTATACTGGAGCACCACAAAACACAATTCGTAAAAGTGTTGCCTCTTTAAAAGTAGAGGAAGCAAAAGAATTATTAAAAAGTAATAACATTCCATTTGATAGGATGGTTATACATGCTCCGTATATTATTAATCTTGCAAATACTATTCGACCTGAAACATATGATTTAGCAGTATCATTTTTAAGACAAGAAATTGATCGAGTGACGGAGATAGGTGCTACATATTTAGTGCTTCATCCAGGGTCTTATGTTGGTGCAACTCTTGAAGAAGGCATTGCATCAATCATACAAGGTTTAAATGAAGTGGTTAAGGAAGATGATGATATAATTATTTGTCTTGAAACTATGGCAGGTAAAGGAAGTGAAGTAGGGTATTGTTTTGAACAAATTAAGCTAATACTAGATGGTGTTCGATATCTTAATAAGTATGGCGTGTGTTTAGATACATGTCATATTCATGATGCTGGATATGATGTGTTAAACATTGATTCAGTATTAGAAGAATTTGATAGAATCATAGGGTTAGATAAACTTTATGTAGTACACTTAAATGATTCTAAGAATATCAAAGGTGCAAAAAAAGATCGTCATGCAAATTTAGGCCAAGGTGAAATTGGTTTTGAAGGATTGTATCAAGTTGCTCATCATCCATTATTGGAGGATAAAATAATGATTTTAGAAACTCCTTGGATAGATGATCAGCCTCCATATAAAGAAGAGATTATGATGTTACGAAAATAGCCAGTTAACGCTGGCTTTTTAAATATTTAGAAATATTTGAGGGATTTATTATTGACTTAGTACTTTAAAAGGCATATTTTTTATTTATTGCGAAGGAGGTATACATATGCATAATGAACTTTTCAAAATTGGTGGACTTACATTTTATACATATGGTTTTATGATAGCAATCGGTATTGGATTAGGATATGTTGTTGCACAAAAACGTGGTAAAAAATTAGGAATGAATGTAGAGGTATTTGATTCATTGGCTATATGGTTATTTGGATTTGGT
>NZ_JAVWFO010000042.1:8948-14962 GCF_036641015.1 Anaerorhabdus sp.
TTTTATATAGTATTGGAAGATTTATAATTGAAATATTTAGAGGAGATTTAATTAGAGGATCAGTTGGAACATTATCTACTTCACAGTTTATATCTATTTTAGTCTTTATCGTAGGAATTACATTGTTTACACTGTGTAGAAAATCTAAAGTTAAATAATATTATAAAAGGAAGTATCACTAATGGGTACTTCCTTTTATAAATTGAATATTTCTTTTAATTTTTTAGCGACACCATGATTACGATTGGAATCAATTATGCAATGGGCAACTTTTTTAGGATTTGGCATAGCATTTTCCATTGCACAACTTAATCCTGCGATTTCCAACATTGATAAATCATTTTCTCCGTCTCCAAATGTTACCATAGAAGAAACTGGAATATCCGCCATTTTTTCAATATCATATAAAGCAGAGCCTTTACTAATTCCGATACGAACTACTTCTAACCAAGCAGCATTTACAAGAAATGTATCGTAGTCTTGTAGTGCTAATAATTCATCAGCAAGCTTTCTTAATGAAGCAGGTTTACCTAAGCAACAGATTTTAGGAATATCAGGTAAATCTATTAACTCTCTAATAAATATCATTTTAAATCGTTTGCTTTGATGGATAAGCGATCTTAAACTATACATACTACAAAGTATTAACGACATTAGGATGTTTCTCTTTGGAAACAAAATATAAGCATGTGTGTCATAGAATAACTCAGTTATTACACCGCTTCGTTGAGCTAAATCACAAATTTTTTTAAAATCATTTTGATTTAATTTTTGTTTTTCAATTACTTCTCCAGTCTCAAATGATTTAATGTATTGACCATTTTGACCTACAAAAAATCCATTGTATTTTTCGAGTTGTAATTGTTCTATAAATTTTTGACATCCATAATAAGGTCGTCCCGAGCAAATGGAAAAGCGTATACCACTTTGTTGCAGTTTTAGAACTGTATCAAGAGTTTCTTCGCTAAGTTGACTATTCTCATTTAGTAATGTTCCATCTAAATCTGATAAAACTAATTTGTACTGGTTTTCACTCATTGCTCTTCATTCACCATCTTTAGTATTTCTTCCTTTAAGGTTTCTAATAAATCTTCTTGTGGAACTGTTTTTAATATTTGACCTTTCTTGAATAGTAATGCACCATTTTTACCTCCAGCAATGCCAATATCTGCGCGTGATGCTTCTTGAGGACCATTAACTGGGCAACCCATAATAGCTACTTCTATATTTGAATGGACTGATTGTAGAAATAATTCTACTTCTTCAACAATTGGTATCATATCATATTGAATTCGTCCACAAGTAGGACATGATATTAGATTAGGAACAGAATCCATCAAGTCAAATGCACGTAATAATTGTTTTCCAATAAATAATTCTTGTACAGGATCACTACTTACAGAAATACGAATTGTATCTCCAATGCCTTCATGGAGTAATGCACCTAATGCGGCACTTGATTTAATTGATGATATTTTAAATGAGCCAGCTTCAGTTACACCTAAATGTAAGGGATATGGGAAAGTTTTAGCTGCAAGACGATAAGTATCGATAGTTAATCCAACATTACTTGATTTAAATGATAAACAAATATCATAAAAATCTAATTCTTCAAGGATATCCACATGCTTCTTTGCACTTTCTATCATTGCTTCAGGACACGGTTTGCCATATTTTTCCAGAACCTCTTTTTCAAGAGAGCCACTGTTTATACCGATTCGGATAGGTACATTTCTTTCTTTACATTTTTCAACTACCTTTTTTACATTTTCTTTTGAACCAATATTTCCAGGATTAATTCGAATTTTATCAATTCCTTGTTCTATTGCAATTAGGGCAAAAGCATAATTGAAATGAATATCAGCAACAAGTGGAACATTGGTTTGTTTTTTTATATCACCTATTGCATAAGCGTCTTCTTCATCGAGGATAGCCATTCTAACAATTTCACAGCCATTATCTTGTAATTCTTGAATTTGTTTAACGGTAGACTCAACATCTTTAGTTTTTGTATTTGTCATTGATTGGAGTAAACATTTATTTTGACCACCTAGTTGCAAATTACCAACATGGAGAATTCTAGTTTCAGTACGTTTCATATAAAATAAAACCTCACTTTCGGTGATATTATATCATGAAATTAGTAAAACAGTCTTGTAAGGTTACCTAATAATGGGTATATACAGACATATTTTCATGAAAACTAGTTCACGAAAGTATTGGCAATTTATGATTAGATATGCTATACTTCTTAGGTATTATTAGGAGGACTATCATGGCAAGAGAAAATATAACTTTCAAGTGCTCAGAATGTGGAGAAGAAAACTACATCGGTACTAGAAACAAACGTAAACAAACTGAAAAAATGGAAATTCAAAAATACTGTTCAGTTTGTAGAAAAAAGACTTTACACAAGGAGAAAAAATAAGAAAAGCCTTATAAAGAGGTTTTTTTTATGACATTTTTATGGAAAATATAATTACAACAGTAGTAGGGATATATCAAACAAATTGCTATATTTTAAAAGATGATGGGCATGTATGCATTGTTGATCCAGGGAAAAAAGCAGATAGAATTGCAGCTCTTATTGATGAAAATGAAGTAGTTGATGCTATTTTGTTAACACATGGGCATTTCGATCACATTGGTGCAGTAGATGAATTAATAGAAATTTTCCATTGTCCAGTTTATTGTAACCAAAATGATGAGGAATTATTAAAAGATTCTAGTAAGAATACAGCATCTGGATATATAGCAACAGTTCAAAACCAAACGATTCCTTATCATGAAGGAAATATGAAAATTGGTAATTTTAATTTTGAAATTTTATTTACTCCTGGACATACTGAAGGATGTACTTGTATCAAGTATAAAAATCATATGTTTACAGGTGATGTATTATTTTTCGAAGGTATTGGAAGAACTGATTTATATGGTGGTAATATGAGTAAAATGAGGCAAAGTTTACGATGTTTTCAAAACTTTGATGAAGATACCATTGTTTATCCAGGTCATGGACCAACATCTACAATTGGACATGAATTAAAATTTAATCCGTATTTTTGATGAAGTGAAAACTTCATCTTTTTTTTAGGATTTTTATCATTTTATACATATAAATAAGTATAGGTGAAATTATGGAAAAAAGATTAGAAGAGTTATTAACGATTGCAATTCACTATGGGGCGAGTGATATACATTTCTCTCTTTTTGATGAGCAAATTAAAATTGAGTTTAGATGTAAAGATAGGATGCTACATGTAAAAAATCAAGAAAATGATTTAAGATTTTTTAGATATCTTCAGTATCGGGCCAATTTAGATTTAGGTAATTCGTTATTACCTCAAACAGGAAGATTTGATGTTGATGTAAATAATGAAAAGGTATCTTTGCGATTTTCAGTGATGAAGAGTTATCGTATGACGAGCGGAGTACTAAGAATATTGAGTGCTAACTATCATTTAGAACTTAAACAATTAACTTATGATGTACAGGTTTTAAAAACATTTAAAGCAATCGAGAATAATCGAAGTGGACTATTTGTTTTTAGTGGACCTACTGGTTCAGGCAAAACGACAACTTTATATACCATATTAAATCAAATTAAAAATAAAAAGATTTATACATTGGAAGATCCTATTGAAATTTATAGTACCAACTTTGTTCAATTACAAATTAATGAAAAACAAGATTTAGGATATGATCAAGGAATTAAGCAATTAATGAGACATGCTCCTGATATTATTATGATAGGTGAAATTAGAGATGAAACAGCTGCTAAGATGGCGTTAAGGTGTGCTTTAACGGGTCATTTGGTTTTGACAAGTATTCATGCAGGAAGTTGTTTTTTAGCGATAGAAAGGTTACTAGAACTAGGTGTAAGCCGATTTCAGTTAGAAGATGTCTTATTAGGTATAAGTAATCAACGATTGTATTCTTCTTCGACCAATAATTCTAAGGTAGGAGTATATGAGATATTAAATAGAAAGGGTATTCATGAATATTTTAAAAAGGAAAAACCGAAAGATTTTAAGCCAATTAAATATGCCATTTCAGAAGCTATCAAACAAGGATATATCTCAATCACTGAAGCGAAGCAAGATCTTGATGAGTAAAGAAGATTGTGAAGGGATTTGTATATTGATGGAATCTGGGTTCTCATTCCAAGATGCGATTAGATTATTAAAAGATTCAAGGAATGAAAAAGTGATAAGCAAGATACAAGAATGTTTAAGTGAGGGTAATGAAATTGAAATGTTTGTTACTCAATATTTTTCTAAAACCTATCTTAAATATTTAGAACCATTTTGCAAGTTTTTACCTTTTTCAAGAAGCTTGCAATTAACAGTTAAATGTTTAAGTGAGGAAAAGAATACACGATCTAATCTTCTTAAAGAATTACTTTATCCAATTTTATTATTTATAGGGACATGGATTGGATTATTTATATTTACTTTCTTTTGCTTTCCGACACTTATTTCATTGTTTAGAAATTTCTCTATGAGTATTACAAATTTAGTTGTTATAAAGTCTTGTTTTATGATAGTTTGTATCACTATTTCCATTATTAATTTATTAATAATAGTTTTATTGATAGGAAGTCGTCAAAATAACATTCGATTATATTTGTATTCGAAAATATGTCGATTGTTCAAAAATAATCTACTAAAAACATATCAAAGTAATTTATTTGCAAGATTTTACCGCCAATGTTCATTAGCAGGTATAAAAACGAAGCAAACAATGAAACTTTTGCAGAGTATAGAAATTCATCCTGTTTTAGTGTTAATAAGTAAACAAGTAGAAAAGTCACTTAACGAGGGTGAAACTATGGAAGATTCATTAAAAAATAATTTGCTAGATAGAACACTTATTCAATATATGAAGCTTGCTATTTACTCCTCAACAATGGATGAAATGTTGGAAGGATATATTAAAGTTAATGAAGAAAGGATGCATCGCACAATAAAGCGTTTTTCGAAAGGATGTCAGCTTATTAGTTATGGTTGTATAGGATTCATCATTATTGTTGTATATCAAATTCTAATACTTCCTTTGACGCTAATGGCTGAACTATAGGTGAAATAATGAAAAAGGGATTTACTTTATTAGAAATGATTATTGTAGTTTCGGTATTATCAATACTATTCTTATTAGCAGTTCCAAATATTCAAAAGGTTATGAAAATAGTGGATGAAAAGGGATGTAAAGCTATGATGAAAGTTGTTGATTCCGCTATATTACAATATCGACTGGATTATGATGAATATCCGGGTGATATTTATGATTTAGTAAATGCAGGATTAATGAATGAAGAGCAAATTCAATGCTCTTCAAGTCAAAGTGTAGGAATAAGTGATGGACAAGCCATATTACAATAAAGGCTTTACATTGGTCGAAATGATTTTGGTTTTATTTGTTATGTCGACATTTACTGTCCTTGTGTTGCCTTTAATTTCTTTCCCTAATCTTGATTATTATTTATTTGCAAATGAGTATTTACTATTTCAATCTGAATGTATTAAAGAGAACAAACAAGAAGAGTTTTATTCTGAAGTAAGTGCAAATTACAATTATCCCATTGTTTTTAATGAAAAAGGAAATGTTCAAATGGCGCAAACAATAACTTTTCCTTTCGAAGAATCACTAAAGTTAATCAGCCAATTAGGAGGTGGACGACTTGAATTCAAATAAAGGATTTATTTTAGTTGATATGAGTTTATGCATATTAATTTCTATAGTTATAGTTATGTGTATATTTGGAGTTAAGTTTTTAGAAATTAAAAACCAAGAATCTATGAATATTTATGCGCAAGAGAATGATCAATACTATCTACAAATAATTGCAAATAGAAGTGAGTGTGAAATTGAATGTGTTCCAGAAATAGAGGAAGTACCACCATTGAATGCTTATTAGGTTTAATTATTACAACGATATTAATACCAATTGTATATACATCAATGAGAATATTAATTAATCATGAGTATTTTAATCAAGATGCTCAAGATGAAAT
>NZ_JAVWFO010000043.1:0-14940 GCF_036641015.1 Anaerorhabdus sp.
ATAGCCCAAATAAATTAAAAAAACAACTTTTATCAATTACGATAGAAGTTGTTTTAATCTTTAGTTAGTTTTGAACGTTGTGATAAATTTGTTGAACATCTTCACATTCATTTAGCATGTTAATTAAACGTTCCCATAGTTCTTTATCCTCATCAGAATCCAATGTAACATATTCTTGAGGTAATAAAGTAATTTCGCAAACATCAAATTTAACATCCGGAATTAAATCTTCAATTCCTTTTTGTGCTTTACCAAAATCAGTAGGCACTGTGTAAACAGACATAACACCATCTTCAATCTCAACATCAGTTACTTCTACTTCAGCATTAATTAATGCATCTAGCATACCTTCCTCATCTTCATAAGGGAAAGAAAATAAACCAACCGTATCATAACTATGTGATACACAACCAGCAACACCCATTTTAGCATGTGCTTTATTAAAACAAGTTTTAACAGCACTAACAGTACGATTTACGTTATCTGTTAAGCAATCAATTACAATTGTTGATGCTCCTGGACCAAACCCTTCATAACGAACTGGATCATAATTTTCGTTTGAAGCTCCTTTAGCTTTTTCAATTGCACGTTTAATTACATCAGCTGGAACTTGATTTGCTTTAGCCTCCGCAATTTTACGTTTTAAACCTTGATTCATGTCTGGATCAGGAACTCCTGCTTTTGCAGCCATATATAATTCTTTACCAAATCTAGAATATACTTTTGTTTTTAATGCTGCTGTTTTAGCCATCGATGCAGCACGTACCTCATGTGCACGACCCATATTTAACGCCACCCTTCATTTTTTACTGATTTATTATACCAAAAACACCAATAAAGTTAAAGTTATAGATTTTTATTCCGTTAAGTTATTTACAAAGTTATCTATAGTATTACCAAATACACCTAATTTAATAGCTGGTTTATTCTTACCATGGAAGTCACTCCCACTACTCATCAATAGGTTTCTTTCCTTAGCAACATTATAATAATATTGCGTTTGTTTACATGTATGGTAATTGCTTTCAACTTCAATACCTTTAATGCCTAAATCTAACAATTTTAATAAAATTTCATCATGATCTTTAAAATTTTGTCCAGGATGCGCTATAACTGCAATCCCATTAGTTTCCTTAACAATTCGAAGAACATCCTCCACTTGTAACATTTCACCTTGTACAAATGCTGGTTTTCCCTGTGAAAAAAAATCAAGATAGATGTTTAAGAAAGGATTATCAGAACGATTTCCACCCTGACGATAAGGATTTAAAAACTCACATTGGTCAAATTCAGATTTAGTTAATAATAATTCACCAATATCCTCAGGCACTAAAACACCATTCTTTTCAATATCTTTGAGATCATTTCTATCTATTTTGATATGGCAATGCTCTTCTAATAGTTCAACTTGCTTAATAGCCATTGCTTGGTTTTGCTTTAAATAGAATTCACTTATCTCATTATAATGTTTGCTTTCATAATCCATTTGATAAACCAATAAATGAAAATTAATACCTTCGAAACAGCAATCTATCTCAATACCAGGAAGCACTTTAATACCACATTTCGCTCCTTCTTCTATCATTTCCTTAACGCCCTTAGTTGTATTATGGTCTGTTAACGCAATTTCACTACAACCTGCTTTTTTAGCAAATGCACATAACTGTTTTGGAGTAAACTCACCATCATCACTATAATGTGAATGCATATGAAAATCTTTAATCATAAACGTCCTCCTTGTAGATGATATAATTATATCATCAAAGAGGATAAAGATAATGAAATTAAAAACAATGAAACGAAAAGAATGGACTAGATTAAAAGAATGTCAATTTGCATTCAAAACAATTGATGAAAATACAGAAGCTGGATACATCAAAATGATTAATTTAACAGCCCCACTTACCGTAAATATTGCAAATACTAATCAAGTAAAATGTATCGCTGATAATGGTTACACATGGATTCAATTTGGATTTAGACATCATAATCTATGGTTAACCGCTATGTATGATACAAATGATAAGCTAGTGGAATGCTATTTTGATATAACTGAAAAAAATGTAATTAAACCAAATGGCGATTCCTACTTTTATGATTTATACCTAGATGTAGTGTTCTTCACAAATGGCAATATTGAACTATTAGATGAGAATGAATTGCACGATGCGCTCAATAATCAAGAGATTAGCCAAAATCAATATTCAAATGCTTACAAAACTTCAAAAACCCTTATAACTTGGTTAGAAAATGAAGAACACCAACAACAATTAATCGATTATTGTTACTACAATTACTTTCAATTTTTAACGATATAAATATCTTTTTAGAGACACTTGCTCTATCAAGAGTAGCAAATGTAATCAACGTATATTATTTGGTAATATAATCTTGTTTCACTTAAATTTAACTCATAAAACTTTGATATTATTATCATAGGACGTGATAAAATATGTCAATAAATATCGCTATTTGTGATGTGAATCCATACCATCTAAATGAATTGCTAGCTGAAGTAATGAAATTTTGTAAATCAATTGATATTAAACCATCAATTAGCACTTACCGAAATCCCGCACAATTACTAAAAGATTTCCTTAAAACCGATTTTCAAATTTTAATAACAAACACTCGTATTGGCAAGGTAAGCGGCATCGACTTAGCAAAAAGAGTTAATATACTATACCCTAAAACCAGGGTAATTTTTGTAACTGAACTAGAAAACTATACAACTGATGTATATACAGTACGACATATTTACACTGTTTTAAAGAGTGATCTAAGTCAATTAAGCAAAGCTCTAAACCGTTTCTTTTTTACCCCTGAAAATGCCGCAAGTACTCTAACAATTTCATTTAAAGGTAAAAGATCTGTATTACCATTCAAGAACATAATATATATTGAGAAATCATTAAGAAAAGCTTTATTCTATACAACTCAAGGAAATTACGAGACATATCGTTCCACTGATGATATACTTACTGTCTTACCGAAAAATATGTTTGTTCAATGCCATCGCGCATTCATTGTAAATCTACTTTATATTAAGGATATAAATTCAACTGAGTTAAATTTATATAATGGACATTTAATTCCAGTTGGAAGAAACTACTTAAGTCTAGTTAAAGAATCAATAGAAGTTCTCGATCACGTATCAATCTAACAGCGAAAGCTGTTTTTTTATCTTATAGAAAAGTTCTTTTTTTATAGAGTAAATGCTGAAATAGGTCTATCTTAGCTGTAGATAAATCGATGAAAACTATTCCCTATTCTAACCGACTTTACATGAATCAAGTTCAACAACAATGTCTAAGAAACGTTATCTATCTCTTTCATCAAATGAAAGTGTCATCTTACTTGTTTATTTAGTCAACTTACTTTGAAAAATTTGTTTATATGTTTACTTATTGGTAAACTTATTACAAACTTGATAAATCCATATAGTTATATGGATTTGCAAAATAAGATTATGAATTTTTTCAATAAGCAATGAATTGTGAGAGAATGAAAAAGTTAGTTATAATTCTTATTATTCAAATTATGTATCTGCGTATAATTTACTTTGAAAATAAAAAAATAAAATAGAGGAAATACATCATGAAACTATTAATTGAGCAATCAACCGAAATCAATGAAGTTGAAATAAAAATAACTTGTAACTACATGGATGATCGATTAAAGCGTTTAATCGAACAAATAAAGCTCTATTCTTTCTCACTGGTTGGACAATTAGATGGAGTTAGTGTGCCTATAGCGCTTGAAAATATATATTACTTTGATACAGTAGATAACAATGTATTTATTTATACCATTAATAAGGTTTATAACTCCGATAAAAAGTTATATGAACTCGAAGAATTGCTGAATAACTCTCCTTTTACAAGAATCAGCAAAAGTTGCATCGTTAATACCAGTTATGTAGCTTCAGTTAAAGCTCACTTTAGTGGAAGAATCGAAATTACATTAGAAAACAATGAAAAACTGATTGTATCAAAACATTACATCCAAGATTTCAAAAGAAAGTTCATATTTTGAGGTGATAACAATGATGAAAAAAATATTAAATATTATCTTTGGAAGTTTCACAATTATGATGCTTTTGTTTACATTTTTTAGGCAATTCAATTTAGCTCCCGCAATCAATAATGAAGTTGTAATACAAGTTTTAATTATATCCACAAGTATTGCTGTATTAATGGAAATATCTGATAAAATTCAAGCCTACTTCGATTATTCCTCTTTTTGGGTGGATTTGATAATCCGCGTTATAATTTGTTATACCGTTGTATTCATAGCTTGTGCAAATTTTGGTATTGTTCCATTATCATTAACGGGACTTTGGGAGATAACACCTACTATGTTATTCAGCTTTCCACTAACCTACGCTTATACCGTCTTTATGAACAACGAATTAGCGGAATCAATAAATAAAGCAATCAAGAAAAGAAATAAGGTGTAATCCATCTTATTTTTCTTTTTAGTCAACTTAATTAACCACTATGTCATCTTACTTGTTTGTCTATTGAGCCAAAGAAAAACATTCGTTAGACTCTATTCGAGGTGATAGAAATGGAAAAAATTATTTCAATACAAAACCTGCGAAAATCTTTCAAAGATTTAAAAGCAGTACAGGACATTAGCTTCTATGTCGAAAAGGGAAAGTTATTTTCTTTCTTAGGAACAAATGGCGCTGGTAAATCGACAACAATTAATATGTTGTGTACCCTACTTAAAAAAGATAGTGGTACTGTTATTATGGATAATTGCGTATTAGGAAAAGATGATAAAAAAATACGTAATAAAATTGGTGTTGTTTTTCAAGATAGTACTTTAGACCCACTATTAACTGTTAAAGAAAATATCCTTACTCGGGGTCGTCTGTATGGATTAAAGGGAGAAAAATTAAAACAATCATTAAAATTTGTTATTGATGCAACTGACATCAATGAGTTTATTAATCGTCCTTATGGAAAACTGTCAGGAGGTCAGAAAAGACGAGCCGATATAGCACGCGCATTAATACATAAACCTACTATTTTATTTTTAGATGAACCTACAACCGGTTTAGATCCCAAAACTAGAGAACTTGTGTGGAACACTATAACAAATTTACAAAGAGAATTAGGAATGACTATCTTTCTTACTACTCATTACATGGAAGAAGCTGCAACATCTGATTACATTGTTGTAATTGATCATGGTCAAATTATTGCACGCGGAACTCCGTATGATTTAAAGGAAGAATACAGTCAAGATACATTGCGTATCAAAGCACTAGATAACAGTATTATTTGTAAAATATTATCGCAAAATTCTTATTCATATACTATTGAGAATAATTTATTTATTATTCCAATTAAAGAATCTAAATTCATTATACCTCTACTCCATGAATGTGAAGTTTATATAGAAAGTTTCGAAGTTATTCACGGATCTATGAATGATGCATTCATCAAAATTACTTCAGGAGGACAAATTAATGATTAATTTAATGATTAGAAACTGTAAAATTTATTTTAGACAAAAAAGTACTGTATTCTTTTCTTTACTTGGCGTTATTATTATCATAATTCTTTATGCAGTGTTCCTTGGTGATCAATTTAAAAATGGATTTGATGTAGTAGAAGTAGATATCCTTATGTACAGTTGGGTTATCGCTGGAATTATCGCTGTTACATCTATCACAACCACAATGGGTGCTTTTGAGCTTTTTGTAGAGGATAGAGCTAATCATATTAGTAAAGACTTTAACGCTTCTCCTCTAGCCCCATACAAGCTTGTAGGCAGCTATATACTTTGTGCTTTCATAGTTGGTAGCTTAATGAGTTTTGTCGCCTTTATTCTAGGAGAAATATTCCTCATTAGCCAAGGTGCAACTCTTCTAAGTTTAACATCAATAATTAACACTATTGGACTTATTCTATTATCAAGTTTGATGTCGAGTACTATGATTTTCTTTATTGTAAGTTTTTTCTTTAGTTTGAGTGCAATGTCAACTGCAAGTACCATTCTAGGTACCCTCATTGGATTTCTAACTGGTGTATATTTGCCAATTGGTGCTCTTCCGAATTATGTTCAAACAATTATCAAAATCTTTCCTAATGCCCATTCAGCAGCATTATTTAGACAAATATTCTTGGTTGATCCTATTAAAGTAAGTTTTAATAATTTACCTATAGAATATTTGAATGGATTCAAAGAAAGTGTAGGTGTTATATTTAAATTTGGTGACTTCATATTTGAACCTATTCATCACATTCTATATATGATTACCGTTACTATTATTTTCTTTATATTAGCAGTACTCAATTTATCGCGAACATCAACACAAAAATGAGTCCATATCGGACTCATTTTACATTTCCATTGTGCTTTTTTAGTTAGTGGTTTCTTATTTAATCATCCAGCTTTCATCACTTGGATTATTTCTAAATTTGATTAGTCTTTCTTTATCTTCTGATTGAATATATCCAGTTTCTGCAGCTACTTCAACTAATACATCTAAATTACTTGCTGATACGTTTTTTACATTTGCTTCAGCAAGACGATCTAACCCTTTTTTCATTCCATAAGTAAATATTGATGCAATTCCTAATACCTCTGCTCCTGCATCTTGTAGTACCTTAACAACTTCAATACTAGAACCTGCAGTTGAAATTAAATCTTCAACCACTACAACTTTTGTTCCTGGTTCACATTTACCTTCAATTTGATTTGTACGTCCATGATCTTTAGCACTTGCACGAACATATCCCATTGGTAAATCAAGAATTTCTGAAACTAATGCAGCATGAGCAATTCCCGCTGTAGCAGTCCCCATTACAGCTTCACATTCAGGGTAGTGCTTTTTAATAATTTCAGCAAGGGCATTTTCAACATCTCTTCTCACTTTTGGACTTGAAAGAGTAAGACGATTATCACAATAAATAGGTGCTTTAATTCCACTAGCCCATGTGAACGGATCATCTGGTTTTAAAAATACAGCTTGAATATCTAATAAATCTTTAGCAATTAATTTTTCCATTGTTATTCTCCTTTTACAAATTCTCTTACACAACGACGGTAAGCCTCAACAGGATTTTCTGCACCTGTAATTGGGCGTCCTACAACGATATAATCACTACCAATTTCTCTAGCTTGTGCAGGAGTTGTAACACGTACTTGGTCACCTTTTGTTGCATCATTAAATCGAATACCTGGAGTTACTGTAATGAAATTTTCTGAACAAGCTTCACGAATTAGACCTGCCTCAAGTGGGCTACTTACCACACCAGCAAGTCCTGCTTTTTCAGCATTCTTTGCATAATGAACAACAGTATCATTGATACTATGGTCAATCCAAAGCTCTTCTTTCATCTTTTCTTCAGAAGTGCTTGTAAGTTGAGTTACAGCAATTAATTTAATGTTTGGGTTTATTTCATTTACTGCTTTTTGAGCCGCAGCCATCATTTCAATTGTACCTGCCGCATGAACATTTAACATATCTGTTCCAAGAGCTGCTAGATTTTTGATTGCTTTATAAACTGTGTTTGGAATATCATGTTGTTTTAAATCTAAGAAAATTTTATGCCCACGACGTTTAATTTCATGAACAATACTAGGACCTTCTGAATAGAATAATTCTTGTCCAATTTTTACATAAGGTTTTTCTTCTTTGAATAAATCTAGGAAATTTAATGTTTCTTCTTTTGTTGAAAAATCACAAGCGATAATGACATCTCTTTCTCTCATTGATGAGCCCTCCCAATTATGTCTTCTAATTTATTTATACCTAACTTATCCATCAATTTTGGTAAGTTATCGATAATTTCTTTACATGCATATGGATTGCGGCAGTTTTCTGCACCAACCTCTATTGCCGTTGCTCCAGCATACATCATTTCAATAACATCTTCTGCTGTTGCCATACCACCTACTCCAATAATTGGAATATTAACCGCTTCATAAACTTGATAAACCATCCTTAAAGCTACCGGTTTAATGGCAGGTCCACTAAACCCACCCATAACATTTGCGATTATTGGTTTTCCCGTCTTTAAATCAAATCTTGAGCCTAGTAGAGTATTAATCATACAAATACCATCAGCACCAGCATTTTCAACTGCTTTTGCAATTTGTACAATATCAGTAACATTTGGTGACAATTTAATATATACCGGTTTTGTTGTTACTTCCTTTACAGCTCTTGTAACTTCTGCTGCATTTTCAGGATTAGTTCCAAAACTCATACCACCATGTTTTACATTCGGACATGAAATATTAATCTCTAATATTCCAACAATATCCTCTTTATCCATCTTTTTTGCGCATTCTACATATTCATCGATGGAAAAGCCTGATATATTTGCCACTACTTTTTTATGATAAACTTCTCTAAGTTTTTTAAATTCTGTGTTTATTACTTCATCAATTCCGGGATTTTGTAATCCAACTGCATTAATCATTCCTCGATCACATTCTGCGATTCGTGGTGTAGGGTTACCAAATCGTGCTTCTCTAGTAGTTCCTTTTGTAGCAATACTACCTAATTCATTAATATCGTAAAATTGAGCAAATTCATATCCAAATCCAAAAGTTCCACTTGCAGGAATTACTGGGTTATCTAATTGCCACCCTGATAAACTAACTTTTAGTCTTTTGTCCATAAAATTTCCTCACTTTTCATTACTGGACCTTCAACACAAATTCTTTTATAACCAGTAAGAGTTTTACAGCTACACCCCATACATGCACCAAATCCACATCCCATTCTTTCTTCAAATGATAATTGTCCTTTAGCATTCGAAGCATTAAATACCGCTTTAAGCATCGGTAATGGTCCACAACTATAATATGGGTATTCTTTTAAATCATTCATTATTGCCTCTGATACAAAGCCTTTGACCCCTAAACTTCCATCAACTGTACATACTGTAACAGTAGCACCTAGTTGCTTAAATTCTTCTTCATAGAAGCATTCATCTTTTGTATTGAAGCCAAGAATAACATCTACATCAACACCTTTTGCAATTAAATCTTTACACAGACGATACAGTGGTGGAACTCCAACGCCTCCTCCAACCAGTAAAGCATGTGAGGTTTCTTCTGGTGTAAATCCATTCCCCAATCCCACTAAAACTTCAAGCATTGTACCTACAGCTTGATTTGCCATCCATTCAGTTCCTAATCCAACTGCTTTATAAATAATTGTTAAAGATGACTCATCATAATCGCATATACTAATTGGTCTTTTTAAATACCCGCAATCAACTGTGATATTAATAAACTGTCCAGGATTAGTTACCCATGATGTATCACCCTTTAAAACCATTTTAAATACATTTGGTGTTAGCGATTCATTTGCAATAATTTGATAAGTTTGAACTGATTTCATATTAAATACCCTTTCTATATACAACATCACCATCCACAACAGTCATATAGCATTTACTTTGTAACCATTGTCCTTCAAAAGGAGTACTTCTTCCCATTGATTCAAATTCACGACTACGAACTTGTTGGCGATCATTTAGATTAAATATTGTGAAATTAGCTTTTTCAAAGTTAACAATTTCTCCACCATCAACTCCAAATATATCCGCAGCATTCCCACTCATCCATTCAACACATTGTTCAAGAGTACATTTCTTTTCTTTAACAAGTTTTGTATATACTAATGGAAATGCAATTTCATTACCTACAATTCCCATACTAGCTAAATCCATTGTACAATTTTTTTCATCTTCACTGTGTGGTGCTTGATCAGTAGCAATTATTTCTATTGTTCCATCAAGCAATCCTTGTATCAGCGCTTCTTGATCTTCCTTACTTCTTAATGGTGGATTCATTTTAAATCTGCCATGATTTTCACTTATATCGTCTTCACATAAGAATAAGTGATGTGGAGTAACCTCGCCACTTACTGGTAAACCTTCTTTCTTAGCCTGTCTTAAAATTGCTACTGATTCTTTAGTTGATATATGACATATATGATACTGGCATTTTGTTTCTCTTACTAAATCGATATCACGTTTTACTTGTTCAAACTCCGATGCACTTGGAATTCCAACTAGATTAAATTCAATTGCCTTTTTACCATCATGAATACATCCCTTAGGTTTAAGTAAACTTTCATCTTCACAATGTGCAATAATTACTGCATTATTTTTTTGACAAGCAATCATTGCTTGTTTCATCATTTCTTTTGTTTGAACACCTTTTCCATCATCTGAGAAAAGATAAGTTTCACCAATTAACTCATTAAAATTAACAAGTTCACCGACACCCTTTTGCCCTAAAGTAATTGATGCAATTGGTACAACATGTACTAAAGCATCTTGTTTAATTAATTTTTCTAATACTTGAATATTTTCTAATGAATCAGGTACTGGGTTTACATTAGGCATAGCAAAAACAGTTGTATACCCACCGTGAGCAGCAGCTTTAGTACCTGATTTCATTGTTTCTTTATATGAATAACCCGGTTCTCTTAAATGAACGTGTGGGTCTATTAATCCTGGGAATACATGTAAGCCAGCACAATCAATTACTTCTTCAACATCATCAGTTAAATCAATCTTATCAGCAATGACAATACATCCATCATCATCCACCATAAAATCCTTTTCTTGGAATTTTCCTTTTATATATACTGTTCCATTTTGAAATAAACGACTCATATGACCTCCACAAAAAAACCTTCAAAACATGCGTTCGAAGGTTATCAGTAGTTACATAAAAAATTTGATTTCTTCGAAACGTCACGCATTTCATTAAAGCCATTGATATTATAACATATCAATTTTTATTTAATAGAGTATTTTAGTTTTTTTCCATAAAATCTTCTATCAACTTGATAAAATTTGTTGTATTGCTCACAATTTTTTTAGGATTGAATGTTCTACTTTTTTCAATGTACTTAGCTAATTTTTCCAAATCTTTAGCATAGATTAAATATCCTTCATCATCAAAACTCTCTAAAACCTGTGTTTGGTGGTCATTATGGTGTTCTCCATATTGCGCAAGTCTCGCTGCACCAATTACTCTTTTACCACTTTTTACAGCTGTCATAATAGTTCCCACACCACCATGAGTAATAATTAAATCAGCATCAAGCAATAACTTCGAAAATTCCTTACGATCAATATAGTCAAATACTTCCATGTTCTTTGACTCATATTTAGTATATCCCGCTTGAACAACAACACGATCTTTTAAATTACCCTCGTCAATTTGTTTATCTATTGCCTTTAATAGGCGATCAAACGACTTATCTTGTGTACCTAACGTTACTAATATCATTAGAAAATCCACCCCCCATAAACAGCATTGGGATATACTGCCAACATGCTTTCCCATTGAACAATAAATAAATCAGCAATTGGATAAATCATTTGTCCTGCCTTTGTTGGAGTTTTAGAATTCGCAAATGTTTCAATGTAGATAACTTTCTTTTTAAAAATATGCGCAATTTTACAAAGAGGTACCGCTGTATGAGTGCCAGTTGTAATAATATAATCTGGTCGTATCTTCATAAAAAGAAAGAAAGATTTCAAAATATTATAAGAAAAAATGAATAAATAAGGTAATAAATGTTGTTTAGTACCATAAGCTAAGGTAGTAAACTTATCACCATATGTATCTTTTAATGATTTATTTGAAGAAGTATTCTCAGTAATTAATGTATAGTCAACTTTTTCAAACATTGGAACAAGTTGCATTAATTCCGTAAGATGCCCTCCTGTACTTGATATAAAAATAACTTTTTTCATATTGATCTCCTAAAATTAAAGAAAGAGTGTGAAAACTCACACTCTTATTTTAACTTATTTTAAACTATTTTTCACTAGTTCAAGAACATCTTCCATAGTTTCGCTTGCAAGTGCTTTATTAGCAAGTTCTTCCATGTCTGATTTCTTAAGTGAACGAATCATCTTACGAGCACGTAGAATACTTGAAGCACTCATTGAGAATTCATCAAGTCCAAGTCCTAATAATACTGGAGCAGCAAGTTCATCACCAGCCATCTCTCCACACATACCACACCATTTACCTTCTTTATGAGCACCATCAATTGCCATCTTAATTAGACGTAATAATGATGGGTTCATTGGTTGGTATAGATATGAAACTTTTTCGCTCATTCTATCAGCAGCCATTGAATATTGTACTAAGTCATTAGTTCCAATTGAGAAGAAATCTGCTTCTTTAGCAAATTGATCAGCAAGAACAGCAGCAGCAGGGATTTCAACCATGATACCAACTTCAATCTTTTCACCAATCTTAACACCTTCAGAAACTAATTTTGCTTTTTCTTCATCAAACAATGCTTTCGCAGCTCTAAATTCTTTTAAAGTAGCAATCATTGGGAACATAATGCAAAGACGTCCATAAGCACTAGCACGAATAAGAGCACGTAATTGTGTTCTAAAAATATCAGTTCTATCTAAACACAAACGAATTGCACGATATCCTAAGAAAGGATTCATTTCTTCTGGGAATGTAAAGTAACTTAATTTCTTATCTCCACCAATATCTAAAGTACGGATAACAACCTTTTTACCATCCATAGCTTCTAATACTGCTTTATAAGCTTCAAATTGTTCATCTTCAGATGGGAAATCATTTTCACTATCCATGTATAGGAATTCAGTACGATATAATCCTACTCCTTCACCACCATTAGCTAAAACTCCAGTAACATCTTTTGGAGTTCCAATATTACCTGCAAGTTCAACTTCATGACCATCAAGAGTAACACTCTTTTCATTAACTAAAACTTTAAGAGCTTCTTTTTCTTCTAAGAATGTAACACGTTTAGAACTATATTCAGAAACTTGTTCATCTGTTGGATTTAAAATAACAACACCATCAATTGCATCTAGAATTAATGTGTCACCTTGTTTTGCTTTTACCATTATTTCACTACATCCAACAACAGCAGGGATCTCTAAACTTCTAGCCATAATAGCTGAATGAGAAGTTCTTCCTCCAATTGCAGTTGCGAATCCAAGTGTATATTTTTTATTTAATTGTGCTGTATCTGATGGAGTTAAATCTTCCGCAACAATAATAACTTCCTCATTAATTGTTGTTAAATCTGGAATAATAGCCCCAACTAAATTACATTGTAAACGGAAAGTAACATCCTTAACATCAGCTGCTCTTTCTTTGAAATATGCATCATCCATGCTTTCAAACATGTTAACCATCATGTTAGCAACTTGTTCAGTTGCATATTCAGAATTAACACCTTCTGATTTAATCATTTCTTCAATTTGTCCTTTTAATTCAGGGTCATTTGCCATCATTAAATGGGCATCAAAAATAGCTAATTCTTCTTCTGATAGATTTCCAGCTGCTCTTTCCTTAATAATTTCAATGTCAGCAACTGTTTTTTCAAATGCTTTCGCAAGTTTTCCAATTTCTTCTTCTGAAGAACATTGTACTTTTTCAATTTTTAGCTCAGGTTGTTGTAATTTATAAACTTTAGCAATTGCTACTCCTGATGATGCTGCAATACCTTTCAACATAGATCTTCCCTCCTTAAATAATATGGCGATTTAGTATATCTACCATATCCTTGATAGTGTTCAAATCATGTAATTCTTCATCAAAAAAAGTTATACCTAGATTTTCTTCAAGATTAAGCGCAAAATCAACAACCCCAAAAGAATCTAGCCCTAATTCTTCAAAAGTTGTTTCTTCATTGATTTCACATTTTTTTTCAATAGTTTTTAGTAGGTAGCTTTTAATCGTTTCGAATGATTCCATGTCTACACCTCACGGTGATTTTATCATTATTTAGATATTTAGACAATCAATAAATTCTTCAATTGCAACCTTTCTTAGCCGATAAAAATTACTTTTCGAGAAATATTCTAAAAACCATTTCGTTTCACGCTTGCCAAAATACTCATTTCTAAGAATAATTTGGCTTGTAGAACTACATTGTTCAATCACTGCATTTATCAAATTTATACTGCTAATTTCGCCTAAATACTGCGTATCTTTCTCACTAATGCCTTTGAATTGCATTATTTCTACTCTTCTAACAGAATTTATATAACTTTTAGCTAAATATGTTACCAAAACACTTTTGTCTTTATAACTTAATTTTTTATCTAGCATAAATATATCCCCCTATATATTTATATGCTAAAAACTGAACTTTTCTTAGTCTATTCTCGCAATTATCGAATATAATATTTTTGAAATTTTATTGCCCTTGCTTTTATTTTACTTCTTGATATAATTTTCAAGTAACAACTTGCCCAAGGGAGGAAGATTATGACTGATAAATCTACTACTTTACCTTTTAATAGAATTATTTTAGCTATATGCTATTTCCTTATTGTGCCAATACTATCCCCGTTGATTAATATACTTATTCAAAATCAACTTATTTCATACACGTTTGCTGTGAGTTTATCTGGGTTATTACTAATGATTCAAAATTGGGATTTACTTGAAATTCACGCTAAACGTTATAAAGCTGATTTTAAAGAAGCATTGTTCTTCACTTTTGTAGGAGCAATCATATTAGCGTTTATCATTTGGGTTAATAGTACTTATGTACATGCTTATATGCCTCATTTGGATAAAAATATCATGATTGATTTCTCTTGGTTTGTTGTTCCCATTGTCTTTATCAATACATTTATATTTGCAATGAATTACGTTATTGTATTCAAATGTGTAACTGATCATTTAAAACTTCAACACGCAGAAATTGTTGTCATTCTATTATCAGGATTTATTTTCGCATTATTATTTACTGTTACTTATATACCTTTTGAAGTCATTGCTTGGCTTAAAGGATATTTATTCTATTTTGTTATCACACTAGTTATTTCTTATTTATACAACCAAACACACTCATTTCTACCTGGTATGATCGGATTTGGTTTTGTATTAATGGTATTTAACTTAATCAGTATATTTATGTAAGCATCCAAATTG
>NZ_JAVWFO010000044.1:0-14758 GCF_036641015.1 Anaerorhabdus sp.
GTAAAGAATACATTGTAAAAGATGGAGATATATTACACTTTAGATTTAATGTATAGGAGATGGGAAACCATCTCTTTTTATACGTCTAAATTAGGGGTATAATTTATTTAGCAATAATTGAGGAATCAGAAAAAGGTTATGGCATTTATTTTTCGAATTTGCCAGGGTGCGTGAGCTGAAGGAATAAATTTTTCTAGAGTGTTGGAAGTTGCAATACTCGAATCACTAAACATTAAAAAAGAAATCACAAATTAATAAAGTGATTTCTTTTTTTAGACTAAATCAAACTGTCATCAGTAATATAATTATAAATATCTTCTCTGACAGGTGTATCTAATTGATAAGTTATTCGCACTGCTTTTTTGTTAGTGTTTTTCATAATAAATTCTTCAGGATTTTCCAATGGAGTCATAACACCAAGGTAATAGAATTCTTTTGATGTTTCATCATCCTTATTTTTTCTAACAAACAAATGAATGCTTACGTTGTTATTTTTGGCTGCATATATTTCTTTTACGTCTTTAGAATCGATTGTACGCCCAGCCTTCGTGATTGCTTTAATATGATAAGGATTAATAAATTCATCTTCGTAATTTATAGAATCGTGAACTCCACTTTTATCGTAATTTATGAAAATAGGAAATGTTTTAGATTTACGATCATACATATATCCACTTATATTTTGAGCGACAACATTGTTAGTCCAATTGAGTAATTGACATACATCGGCATAGGTATACTTTTGATACAGTACTAAATCATAATCAAGATAACGAATGTTGTAGTTATTTAAAAAACGATGAATTCCAAACTCTACTGTTTCAGCGAGTAGTAATTTAAACTCTTTATTTTGTAAAGCAGTAGAAAATTGTGGATGAATAATATAATCGGTGTTTCTTTCTTCTAGTAGAGGTAAATCAGCGTATGTGTTTTTTGCTACTCCAGTTTCAAAATTTTGAGTGAATTCGTTTACCAAAGTTGTTTTGCAATTTTCACTTAAGTTAATTTCGTATTTATTAATAAGATTATTTTTGAGGTTAAATAGTAAATCGTGCTCTTTTTCAAGCAGTATAGATAAAAATTCAAGTTCTTGAATTCTTTTTCCAGAGGCAAGTTTCTTTGAAACAAATTCCAAATATCTTTCTTCGACTTCATTCAGTCTAATAGTAAAATCACGATCGTATTTTTTTAAAAAGGTGTAATAAGAACCAGAACTTTTGTTATTAAATATAATTAAAGGGTCTATTGAATTGTATTTGTCAAAATCTAAAAGTGATGGTATACGTCCTAACATAAGTTTAAGTTGCTTGTAAGATTCGGTTATCAGTTTTAATGTATTGAATTTAGCAGAGTCTATTGATTGATAAATTCTTTTTTTGGTAATCTCATCAAAACTTATTGTTGATGGCCCTGGAAGCATCAATGATTTTTCACTTATGAATTGTCTAAGTGAATCTTTGTTATAGGTCATATCTCCACTAAGTGCAATTGGAATCATAAAGTTGTTTTGATAATTACCAATAATATCAATTACAACAACGTATTCTTTAGTATCATCTTTACGCAGACCTCTTCCTAATTGCTGAACGAAAATAATTGCTGATTGTGTAGGGCGAAGCATAACAACTTGGTTAATTCTAGGAACGTCGATTCCTTCGTTAAATATATCAACGGTAAAAATATAATCAATTGCGCTTGGACATTCTTCCATTTCGAGACGATCCATATACTCTCTTCGAGTTGAATCAGAATCTTCTCCAGTAAGAGCTATTGTACGATATCCGCGTTGATTAAATTCATTTGATAAAAACTTCGCTTCTTCTTTTCTGCTGACAAAAATTAATCCGTGTACTTTATCACCAGAATATTTGTAAGTATTGATAGCTTTAATTATATGATCAATCCTATCTTTTGATATCAAATTATTAAACTGAGATTTATCATCTATTGAATTACCATTAACGACTAAATCAGAGATACCAAAATAGTGAAACGGGCATAATAGATTATATTCCATTGCTTGTTGCAATCGGATTTCGTAGGCTATATTATGATCAAAAAGTTCATAAATATCAAAATCATCATTTCTTTCAGGGGTTGCTGACATTCCTAAGAAAAATATTGGCTTAAAGTATTTAAATAAGTTTTGATATAACTGTGCGCCTGCATGGTGTACTTCATCCACAACAATATAATCAAAATCATAACACCCAAATTTTTCGAGATGCTCTTGCTTTCCGATTGATTGAATGGTAGCAAATACAAAACGTTCATCTGTTTGTCTATTTGAACCGGTGAATAGTCCAAAACTATCACCACCAATTATTTTTTTAAAACTTTTCATTGCCGCCTTAGCTATATTTTCTCTATGAACTACAAACAATGCTCTTGTAGGATTTGCGGCCTTTACATCGAATGCAGCTAAATATGTTTTTCCAGTACCTGTTGCGGAAATAAGGAGAGCTCTATCTTTTTTATTGAGACGAAGAATATTTAATGATTCCAACGCTTGAGATTGCATTATATTAGGTATAATTTTATTTGATACGAATGAATTGTTACTATTTATAATAGGTTTAGAATATACTGTTTTATAAGAACTGATCCAATCTTCTGTCAGTGGTATAGAATTATTCCATTGTTCTTGAAATTCGCTGTTTATTTGTTTGATTAGTGAATCATTAATTAAAGAAGTTAAAGCAATATTCCACTCTTGATTAACGGATAAAGCATTTTGTGTTAAATTAGAGCTTCCTATTAACACTCGAAATTCATCGTTTTTTTCGAAAATGTATCCTTTTGGATGAAACCCTTCATTCATATTAACTCTGACATCTATATTTTTAAATTCTAATAATTGTTCAAACATTTTTGGTGAATTGAAGTTTAAGTATGTTGAAGTTATAATGCGTCCTTTTATATTCTTTGACTCAAGGTCTAATAAGGTTTGTCGTAAAGATGATAAACCAGAGTCACTTATGAAAGCTATAGAAAAAGAAAATGTATCGCAAATCGATAAGCATTGAGTAATCTCGCGAAGTACTTTTACTTTTTGATTGTAATTATTATATATTAGCTTAGGTACTAAATTTTCTTCGTTTCCATAAATAGAATCGTGTAAATTGCTAATCATGTTTTAATCTCCTATATTCATTAATTACAGTAATATCTGCTGGAACCCACTCGATGTTAATAGCATCAAAGGAGTTAATCCATTTTGTTTCAGTATGATCGTGCAAAGTTATTTCGTTTGATGTTGTAGAACATAAGTAACAATCCATGTGAAGTAAAAATGAAGGGTATTGATGATCGACGTGTATAAGTAAATCTAATACATTGATATCCAATGACAACTCTTCTCTAATTTCTCTGATTAAAGCTTGTTGATTTGTTTCGCCAGATTCCACTTTACCACCGGGAAATTCCCACATTCCTTTAAATTCACCGTTTGAACGCTTTGCGATAAGAATTTTATTATCTTCTTCTATAATTGCTGCAACTACATGTATTTCTTTCATTATGTCACCGCCTCATATTATTTATTATACCAGCTAAAAACATAATTAAGATATAGAAAAAGGCCGATATCTTATGATATCTGCCTTTTATATGACATTAGTTTTGGTTTTATAGTGTTGAAATAATTTGTTCAACCTCTTTAAAATTGTATGCTTCGATATTAGCGTTTGAAGTATCTTGGACTAGCTTAGATCCTTTAAACCCTATAGTAAATATCTCTGCGTTAATACCAGCATTAATACCGTTATATGAATCTTCAATTACTACAGTATTCTTCTTGTTAATACCTAGTTTATTTGAAGCTAATAAGAAGATATCGGGTGCTGGTTTGCCATGTGTTACTTGTTCTCCAGTAACAATGACATTAAAATATTTCTTGATGTTAAACCGTTCCAACAAATCGACAACGTATCCTTCTTGGGAAGAGGATGCTACAGCTATTTTGATATTTTTTGATGAACAGCTGTCTAAGAATTCAACTAGACCTTGCATTGGTGAAAGTGGCGAGTTATAAAATCTCTCGTGGAATACTTTACGCTGACCAATAATAATCTCATCTAATGTATAGTCATATAAATTGAATTGTTTTTGTAGTGTTGTGGCAATATCAAGTATTGGTTTACCAACAACAAGTTGAACATCTTTAATGGTACAATCAATGCTTAGTGTTTTTAAATAATCTACTAATGATTCTAAGTATATAACTTCGCTGTCAATGATTACACCATCACAGTCAAAGATTATTGCTTCAATCATAATGAACTACGATATGCTTTTAATTTGTCCATGAAGTTGCGTACACGTGATTCATCAACAGGATTTTCAAATATACCATCAACTTTAAAATGTGTTGCAATAAATGCCGCATCAGCATATTCAAATATTTGTTCAATAGTATTTATGTTTACACCAGTAGTTGCGAATAATACCATATCTGGCATTTCAGCACGACATTGTTTCATTAAATCCATATCGATTGATTTACCAGCTTGCTCACCAACAATACCAAATCCATCAGGTAAGTTTGCAAATTTTGCTGAGCGCGCAATTGACATTGCAGGACGACCTGCTACTTCATAACTAGATTCTGGTGTAATATAATGAATCATTTTTAGTTTGTTATCTAATCCAAGTACGTGTCTATGACGTAAATGTTGACCAGGTTCTTGGTTAACCAATCCCATGTTTCCACTAAAACATCCTGCGAAAGTTCCACGCATTAGACATCCACCAATAGCAGCATTTAAAGCGATTGATGCTTCAGTATCGCTAATTACATTAGCTCCATAAGGTACTTTTAATTCAGAAGATAGTCTTCCGATTAATGTAGCCATAGCTGCAACAACTTCTTTAGATACGTTTTTTTCATATGGGAAACTAAATTCATTAGAGAATAATAATGCATCAATTCCTCCATTTTGTAATGCACGAACATCATTTAATGCAGATTGATAAACTTTCTCCATACCACCAACTTCATCGTATAGTGGATCTGAAGGTAGAGCTAGAAAGTGTACAACACCCACAGCAACTTTTTCTGTACCAAATACATCACTTAACCAAGTTTTTCTCATATAATCTCCTATAAAATTCCAAGTAAGCTAAACACAATTGATATAGCGAATAAGCCTGACATAATTTTGAATACGTTTACGTTTTTCTTTAAGAATGTAAATACACCGATAACAGTAAGTACACTTAATAATCCTGGCATAATAGAATTTAATAAGTCTTGAATTACAACTGTTGATCCGCTTGCTGTTACAGTAAGTGGAGTTAAGATATTTACGTTATTTACAATCATTGCACCAGCAATAGTTAAACCTAAGATACTTAAACTATTAGTGATTTTCTTCATGATTGATTGATCAGTAATCTTACCTAATACATTTTGTCCTAAACGATAACCTTGAGTAAATGTAATGATACCCATAGTCATTAAATAGATACCGTATATTAATGCATAAGCGATTGGACCAAATGGATTACCATTTATAGCCATATCAACCCCGATTGCTAATGCTACTGTTTTAACTAAACCTTGAGTAATCGTATCACCGATACCAGCTAAAGGACCCATTAAACCAATCTTAATATTATTAATCATTTCGCCATCAACGTTACCGCCATTAGCTTTATCTTCTTCCATTGAACAAACGATACCAGGAATAAATGCACCCCAGTTATTTTCAGTGTTAAAGAATACCATGTGTCTACGCAATGCTTCAACACGTTCTTCTTTAGTGTCGTATAAACGATTAATAACTGGTACCATTGCATGACAGAATCCTAATGACATTAAACGTTCATAAGATAAACAAGATTCAGAAGTGCCTTCCCAAATAAGGAAGCATTTCAATAAATCCATACGTGTTAATTTCTTTGTTTTTTCTATGGTTGTCATATTATTCTCCTCCCTCAGCAAGTTTTTCAATATTTAATGTCCAATATAATACTGCGCAAGCAACACCTAGAATTGTACAAGCGATAATATCAAAGTGTAGATATGCTACTGCTAAATAACCGAACATTGCAAATGGAATAAACTTTGGTTTATAAACAGTTTTAAGCATTAATGCAATACCTAGTGATGGTAAAACCATACCCACTGTAGATAAAGCTTTGTTTATAAATAATGGTAATGAATTCATAAATCCTTCTAAATAAGTTGCTCCAAAATAAACTGCTAAGAATGCAGGAATACCATAAACTAATCCACAGAATAAGTTTGGTAATAACCAGTTGTATACCCACAACATATTAGTTTTTCCTGATTCGATATATTTGTCAGCCATGTGGACAAACATAACGTTAACAGTCATTGTAGCATTTGATGCTAATAGTCCAATTGTTCCTAATGATACTGCTAATGTAATACCGATTTCTGGTGTTTGATTTGAAACGATTGTAACTGCTGTAGCAATAATTCCTGCATAACATTTATCGTATGAAGAAATACCACCAACAGTGATTTGACCCATGTAAAGCAATTGAATAGTACCACCAATCAATGCTCCAGTTTTCCAATCCCCTAAAATCAATCCAGTGATAGCTCCACTAAGTAATGGTGCTCCACGAACGATCCATACAAGATATTCGCAGAATACTCCCCCATTTAGTGTTGCCCAAATTCCAATAAGAAGCGCCTGAATAAACATAAATTTTTTCCTCCTTTTATAGACTTAACGGCGTTTGTTTTTCGTTTGGTGTAACTTGGAAGTAAACCCTAACTCCCATATCCCTTATTTCTTTTAATGTGTTAACTTCAGCTGCACTTGCTGATATGTTTTTAAACAATTTCTTTCTTTCTGGATTAGCACCCATACCACCAACGTTGAAATCCTTGATTTTTAAATTAGCTTCAAAAATTTGTTTTGCAACGTATGGGAATTTAACTAAGATTAATGTATTCTTTGATGATTCATCAAATTCCTTAACTAATCTTTCTATGTCTTGTGTGCCTGTGATCTCTAACTCAGTATCAGGTGGAGCAACCATTCTCATTACACCTTTGATGAACTCATCTTTAGCGACACCATCATCAACAATCCAAATACGTGTAATTTGAAGATTCTTAGCCCATGCAGCAACTATTTGCCCATGAATTAAACGATCATCTAAACGTATCATTTTAATACTCATTTTTTTTCCTCCTTTTGTCTTGTTTTTTTGAAAGTCTATCCACCTTTTGTTGTTTCTATAAATCTACTTTGTCTTTAAAATCAACAATTCCAGCTAGACCTGATTCTAATGCGATTTTTGCTAACTCATCCAATGTGGTTGTATTCATCATTGACATAACCTGTAAAACCATTCCCAAGTTCATTCCTGTAACCATTTGAGTAGGAACTTGGTCTTGTAGACGACCATAAATTCTTGCGGTAGTCATAAATGGACTACCTCCAAATAAATCTGTAAGAATTAAGATACCTTCGCTTTTTGCGGATAATATACTGTCTTCTATCTCTTTTTCATACAGGTCCAAGTCTTTACCATAAGGTAGTGACAATGTTGATACATTTTTAGTTTCACCAAAAATCATTTTTGCTGTGTTCAACATTTCAGATGATAAATCGCCATGACTTATCAACAGTAACTTGCACATCTAATGCCTCCATTTCTATATTCTTTTACTACTGGCCAAATTATAGCATCGGCAAAAATGTGTGCAAAATTCAGTTAGAAAGTAACACACATAGGATGTGTATCAAAATTTAAACCATGAAAAAACGCGTTTTTTTGTAATGATATACAAAAATATAGTGACTAAAAATAAATGCGTGTTATAATTCGGGTAAAAATAACACACATTCACCTGGTAGCGCTACCAATTAAGTGATACTAAACACAATTTAGGATGAAATCAACACACTTTTCAGGAGGAAGGGATATGAATGACAAGAAAAACCGTAATTTTAGAGTTTATCAGTACATCCAAAAGATTACTGAAGAGGCAATAATAAGAAATCAGTTTAAAGATTCTGGTGCAGAAGCATTAAGTTGTGCATTGGATTTGAAACTTGATCGAGCAAATGTATCAAAAGAGATGAATGTATTATGGAAGGATGGAAAAATAATAAAAGTACAAGGGAAACCCGTGTACTATTTTGATTATGAGATTATAAGGAAACATTATCCAGAATCATTTGTTCCATCAGTCATTAGTAAAGATGAGACACTAGGTTTCTATTTGAGTAAAGAAGTTACTACTGTAATAGAAGAAACAGAAGATGATCCATTGAATACTTTAATTGGAGCACAAGGAAGTTTAAGTGATTTAATAATTAAAGCAAAATCAGCAGTAGCTTATCCACCCTATGGGTTAAGTACCTTGATTAGTGGGCATGCGGGTGTTGGTAAAACACAATTAGCGAATAGTATGGCCAAGTATGCAGCAAATGAAGGATTTAAATCGATAGATAGTCCCTTCTTAACAATTTATTGCAGAAATTATGCAGATGATCCAAAAACATTTGCATCTATTCTTTTGGGTATAGGAAAAACAACGAAGAGTAAGCTACAAAAAGGTATGTTAGAAGAAGCGGAAGGTGGAATACTGGTTTTAGATCAAATTGAGTACTTGTCAGATTCTTCTATGGATTTACTATGTGCTCTAATTACTCAAAGTATATATTCAAGAATACATGAATCGATGATACTTCCAGTAAAGACAATGTTTATTGTTACTACAAATGAATCACTAGATAGTAGTAAGATAAAAAAGATATCAGAAGTAATACCAATTAATCTACAACTATTAGATATTGATCAACGTGGCATATATGAGAAGATAGAAATTATCATGGACTTATTAGCACAAGAAGCAAAAGATATTCAATATCCAATTAAAGTACATAAGGATATCATTGCGTGTTTTGCGCTTATGAAATATGAGAATAATATCGCCCAAATGCGAAATGAAATTAAAATCGCATGTAGTAGGGCTTTCTTAGATACAATTCCATCTCAATTCAAAACAGTATATGTAAGTTATCAACATTTATCACATGACTTATTATCATTCAATGAAAATAACTCAGAACTAAAACCAAAAATAACAACGATGTTATCATCAATACCAAATGATTACTTAGTATTTGATGAAATGGGTAAATCAAATGGTGCTAACTATTTTAAAAATGCACCATCAGTATTCTCTGATTTAAGAATTAGTCAATTTGTAAATGAGTTCGATGTTGATATAGAAAGCTTAGATAATTTAGAAGATTATGTTAGTGAAAATATAAGTTGTTTAAAAAACTGCGAAGAAACACAATTACATGCCTTAAAGAGAAATATCCATCCTATGGTATTTCAAATAGTTGTTTCAACATTACAACAAAGGCAAAGATATTCATTACTATTAAATAATACTCATTTATTGTATGGAATTTTATTACACATAACTAATTTGATTAAACGTTTTGATAATCAAATTATGAATGTAAATAGTAATCGAGTATCAGTAACGGAAGCTATATATCATCAAGAGTATTTAGATGCTAAAGAAATATATCAGAGTTTTAATTCATTATATAATCTACCAATGGACAGTAAAGAAATTGATTTTTTAGCTTCGTACTTGGCTATTGTAAATCAATGGGTTAATGAAACAAATGTGGCTTTACTTGTTATCTGTCATGGAGAAACTATCGCCAGTCAAATGGTAGATTTTGTTAGAGAATCTGTTAAAGGTACATATTATTTAGATGGGATTGATTTTAAAAATAATCTGCAATTAAATGATTGTTTAGAATTAGCTTGTATAAAAGCAACTGAATTAAATCAAGGGGCAGGTGTATTGGTTATGTGCGACATGGCTCCTCTTACTTCGGTTAGTGAATACATTATAAAGAAAACAGGTATACCATCTAAAACTATATCAGGAGTATCTTTACCATATTTATTACAAGTAATTGAAAAGAGTATGCAATCTATTAATGACATTGATACTCTTATCATGAAAACAAATGTTGAAAGTGCTAATAATCCTACAGGGCCTAATAGTTATAATTTCATACAAAATATAACTGATCGTATTATTGCGAAGACTGTGGATTTTATTGATACACAAAAAGCAGTTGATGTTTTAATGATATGTCTTACAAGAACATTAGAAGGTTTGGATATTCCATATAGTGATGAAATAGCTGTTAAGTATTTATGTCATTGCGTAAATATGATTGAAAGAGTTATTCGTAAAGAACCATGGGATTATCAACATTTAAATAGTTTTTCATTAAAAAACTATCAATTAATGCATCATGTAGAACATAGTTTGGAATACGCTAGTGATACCTTTAGTTTAAAAATACCATCAACTGAATTAGCATATGTAACAGAAATATTCTTAGGGTTACAATCAATAAAATAAATATAATAGTGATATTTTGTATCGCTTGAATTTAAAGTAAACAATAGTTAAACTTAACTTACAAATGATTGGAGAAACAAAATGAAATATTTAGGATTAGAAGAGAATGTATTGAATGAAAAAGGTGGCTACTATGCAGCAATGGAAATTGAACGGCAACCTAAAATATGGACTGAATTAATTAATACAGTAAAAGAGTCTAAAGATAAGATTGAAGATTTCTTTAAACAATTGGATTTAAAGAATACTAAAATATATTTAGTGGGAGCTGGGAGTTCAGCACTTGCGGCGAGTATTGTTGAAAACACATTAAAGAAAAAACTTAAACTTGATGTAGAAACAATCTATTCTACAAAACTTATACTTCAACCTGAAGTATATCTAAATATTGGTAAACCAATTTTAATGATTTCTTTTGGAAGTAGTGGAAGTACTCCAGAAAGTGTAGAGGCAGTACGTCTTGCACAAAGCATGTGCAAAAATTTATATCAAGTTTTTGTGTTGTGTGTTGATAATGGAATTCTAGTTAAAAAATATACAAATGAAAAAACATTATTTATTCCATTACCTTTAAACACAAAAGGTAAGAGTTTTGCTGCAACAGCAGAGTTTACTAGTTTAATTCTTCAAACACTGGCTATATTTGATATAACGAATATTGAAGATTATGTTAAGTTTTGTAAATATGCGGAAAATGAGACAAATGATATTTTTGAAAATAAAATGGACATGATAAAAGAAATCGCATCTTTAGATACAATTGCAATGACTACTGTAGGCAGTTTAGAATATGAATACTTGGCTGCAGAATCAGCTTTAAAAGCAGTTGAATTAACAGGTGGAAAGTATTTAAGTAATTTCAATTCGTCTATTGAATATCGTCATGGTCCAAAATTAATTATGAATTCAAAAATAATATGCATGCATTACTTATATCCTGATTACTTTATTTCGAATTATGACATTGATATGATGAATGAAGTTGCTACAGATAATTTAAAAGGAATAGTAGTAGGTGTTGGATTCCATACTCCTGAAGAGTGCAAAAATAAAGTGAAGTACTATTTCCAATTAACAAAGAATGAAGTAATTGAAGAAAATCCAGTGTTAGGTATTGTGTTATATGCAGTTATTATGCAATCATTAATCTTTCATATTTCTCTGAAAATGGGAGTTAAAGCAGATTGGCCTTCTACTGACAATCAAGTACCAAAGGTAGCAAATCGAGTAGTAATTTATAAAAAAGACTAAAATGCTATTACTAGGGAAAGAATAAAATAAATCATAGTTGTGACTAGTTTAAGCCATATCACAATGAGTTGAGTATTTAAGGTTACTAAAAATTATAAAACCAGCATGAGCTGGTTTTTACTTGTTTATTTGTCTAATTACTTTGCAAGGGTTACCTACTGCTAATGAATTAGGGGGAATATCCTTATTTACGACACTACCTGCTCCAATTACAGAACCTTTGCCAATAGTAACACCAGGTAAAACAACCACATTACCACCAAGCCAGCAATCATCTTCTATAGTAATAGGTAAAGATTGTTCGATCATTGCGTTACGTTGTGTAGAGTCAATGGGGTGATAGGCTGCATATAATCCAACATTTGGTGCAATAAATACATTATTGCCGATAGTAATCTTATTACAATCTAATATAATACAGTTGTGATTTATATAAACATTTTCACCAAGTTGAATATTATAACCATAATCACATAGAAATGGAGCCTCTATATTTAAACTTGTTACTGTTGTGCGAAATAGTTCTTGTAGGGTTTTAAGCTGTTCATCACGCTTTGATGGTAATGTATGATTAAATTTGAAACATAAATCCTTAGCAATATCTCTATCGATAGCTAAATCTCCACCCGCATCATAGGGTTGACCAGCTAACATTTTTTCTTTTTCAGTCATATTATGTCCTCACAACTAGCATTATATAGTAATAAACAACAATTTTCATTATCTGTTCACAAAAACAGAGTCATTTTAGAACAAAACTATGATAAAATGAAATTAACTTAATAGGAGGTTAACTATGAAACTAATATTAGCGATTGTTTCAAATGATGATAGCTCAAGCGTATCTTCAGCATTAACTAAAGAAAATTATTCAGTAACTCGTTTAGCTACGACAGGTGGATTCCTTCGTGCTGGAAATACAACAATTATTGTAGGTACTGAAAATGACAAGGTTGATAAAGCCATTGAGATTATTGGTAACGAAAGTAAACGTCGTACTGAAATCGTTCCATCAACAGCATCATATGACATTGGACGTTATGCTTCATTCCCAGTTGAAGTTCAAGTGGGTGGAGCTACTATCTTCGTTGTTGACGTAGAACAATTTGTTAAACTATAAAATAAAGCTGTTACGTAATTATTGAATGTAAATAATCATTCAAAAGCGTAACAGCTTTTTTAATAAATAAATTGATATTAATACCTATTCATAGGAATAATAATTCGTGCTATAAATTCATCGTTATTTTGAGAAAAGCTAATCATTCCATTATATGTTTTAACAGTAGATGTAATACTTCTTGTACCAATTCCGCCATTTGGTTTGTTAGAAACAGGGATACCATTTCTAAAAATTAAATTTGTAAATAATGAATTGCGAACTTCAAGCAACAACTGATTTTTTTCCAACTCCATTGTTAATTTGATATAAGGATTTTTTTCTGGTTCCTTAACACATTCATTTAAAGCATTTTCTAGCAAATTACCAAGTAGACTACCGATTTCAGGGTCTTTTAATCCAATATCGGAGGGAATATTTACGTAAGCAAAGAATGAAATATTTTTTTCTTGTGACCTATTTTCGTAGATACGTAGAACTATATTTACTGTAGAATTATTGCAAAATTTCTTTAGTGATGTTTCATTGAAGGTAACTACATGGGATTGTAAGTAAGCTTTAGCTTCTTCGATATTTCCTTCTTCTAACTTGGCTAGTAATACAGTATCATGATGTCTTATGTCATGCCGAGTTTGATAAGCATTATCCAAAAATATTTTATATGAATTAATTTCAGATTGAAGTAATTCATTTTTTAATTCGCCTTGAGATAAAAAACTAATCGTATATAAATTGTGATAAAGAAGATAAATATAAATAAGAAAACATGACTCAATTGCTAGCATCATAAATGTACAAAAGAAAGGATGATTAGCAAAGTTTTGCAACGGATATATAGGAATAAGATTCACAGATACAAAAATGAGTATAGAAAGTACTAAATAAGGAGTAACACTTCCTTGGATAAGATCTGCCATATATCGCAATGGCTTTGCCCAGTATCGAAGAGCAACCCAATAAAGAATAGCACTAAAGATAAGTAATAAGATAAGTAACATAGGATATGATAATCCCAATATAGTACGAATCATATTCAAAATAATAGAAAGAATAGTGGTTACGCTACTTTGGATAAGCTGTAGAAAAATAGTCTTTCCAAAAGAGTCAGTAGAAAAAACTAAAATTGAAAGACTACCAATAAACATGATGACTGAAGAAACATGCGTAAATTCTCCATAGCCCATTATATTGATAAGGGAACTTGGAACAATTGCCATATATAAAATAAAAATTAAAAAGCCAAGTACTACTCTTAGTTTAGATTTATAACCTAATCCAAATGCACGAAACGCAATAGAAAAAAGGGCAGGAATCATAAATTTTAATAAGTATATTGCTAAATCAAATAATGTCATATGATATTCCCTTCGATATAATTTCCTTTATTATATAATGCTAACGCATGTTAATAAAGGTAAAAGTAAGCTTAATCGATATAAGTTATGAAACTTATATTACAAAAAATATTTCACGCATAAAATGCGTTATCTTACGTAATTTCAACCGTTTTTGATGTAAGAAATGCTAAAATAAACCCAAATGAAAGTGCTTTTTCTGTGCTTTTCAGTATATGGGGGAAGATAAAATGAAAAAAAGAATACTCAAATTATTAGTTGTCATTTCTTTGTTGTTTGGTGTAATGCCATCATCTTTAGAAGCAGAGGGAGATGTAACTGACACAGTTAAAATAGAAGAATGTAGCCAACATACAGATCACACAGAAGGTGAAGATGGATGTGGTTATGCTTTAGATAACTCGTTATGTTCACATGTACACGATGAAAATTGCGGATACATTGAAGAAGTAGTAGAGATACCATGCGATAAAAGCTGTGTTGATACTGATAATGATGAAAATATAAATCATGCAGAAGACTGCGCTTATCAAGCGGGTAATCCAGGTTCACCATGTACACATGTGCATGATGATTCATGTGTTAATGAAAAACCATGTACTCATATTTGTTTAGAATGTTTGGAACAAACACAAAAAG
>NZ_JAVWFO010000045.1:0-14688 GCF_036641015.1 Anaerorhabdus sp.
TAATCAATTACGCATTAATTCCTTTGATAGTATATTCATCAAGTTCTTCACGTTTAGCTTTTTTCTTGTTTTTTGGTTTATCTTTCATATGTGTACGGATATAGAACCAAATTTGTGGAGCTATGAACATACTTGATAGTGTTCCTGCAATTAATCCCACAAACATTGCAAATGTAAATGTGAAGATAGCGTTTGAACCTAGTAATAACAAACAAACAATTGGTAAAATTGTAGTAATTGAACTAAAGATAGAACGTAATAATGTATTATCTAGAGCTTCGTTAACAATTCCACGATAGAATTCAGGAGTATGTTTAGCATTACCTTTAGCATCCGCTAGTTCCTCACGCACTCTATCAAATACAACTATTGAGTTGTTAATAGAATAACCAATAATAGCTAATATAACTGATATTAATTCAGTATTGAACTCTAAACGGAAAATAACAAATACAGCAATAACTATCGCAACATCATGTAATAATGCGACAATACAACTTACAGCATAATCCCATTTAAATCGTATAGTAATATAAATTAACATTGCAATCCACGCAAGAATACTTAACATGAAAGCATTTTTAACAAGATCTCTTCCTACCACTGGAGTAACCACATTATCCCCAGGTTCAATACCATAGATATCTTTGAAAGTTGATTTAATTGTATCTAATTGATCAGTATCTAAAGCATCTTTAATTGTTGCATAAACAACTTTATCACCTGATGCTTGATATTTTACTTTATCAAAACCTAATTCTTTAAATGTAGTTTCCACATCATTAATATCAATTTTTTCTGCTGCAGAAACAGTAATCTTCGTACCACTTGAGAAATCGATTCCTAAGTTTAGTGCACCATTTCCACTAGCGGCATTGAATCCAGCAACAGCAATACCAACTGCAATAATTGATAAACTTACAATAATAAATTTCTTTGCATATTTTAAGAAATCCAATTTTGGAAGTGGTCCAAAATAAACTTGTTTTTCATTTTTGCTAACATCTGGAATCAAACTTTCTTTAACTCCAAACCATTTTTTCTTATTATCAAGAACTCCTGATAATACAATTTGATTCAATAAGAAACGTGATACAAATACATTAATCACTAGCGTACAAATTACTGTGATCATTAACATTGTAGCAAATCCCTTAACAGCTCCATTACCAAATACATACATAATTAATCCAGCAAGTAATGTCGTAAATTGAGCATCAAATATAGTAGAGAACGATACACTTTGGCCATCTTTAACAGCATTCTTTACTGATCGTCCTTTATATAATTCATCTTTAATACGTTCAAAGGTAATGATATTGGCATCCACTGTCATACCTACTCCAAGAACTAAAGCCGCAATACCTGGAAGTGTAAATACTGCCCCCATTGCACTATAAAGCGCAAATACTGCAAATATATAGACTGTTAACATAATACCAGCAATAATACCTGGTAAACGATACATAATAATCATAAATAGTAATACTAATAGCGCTCCAATGATACCTGCATTTTTAGTTAATTCAAATGCTCCCATACCATAATCTGCACTTACAACATTACTAGAAATTTCAGTCATTTTAACTGGTAAAGAACCTGAGTTAATTAAATCAGATAATTCTCGAGCTTCCGCTTCAGTAAAATTACCAGAAATAACTACATCACCTTCTAAACGTTGAGTAACAGATGCAACACTAATGTATTTAGGTTCACCACCATTTTTAACATTGACAGCCTCTGCTGCATAAGAATCACCATCACTAAAATCAAGCCAAGTAACAATCATGTTATTCCCTGCTGTTTTGCTTGATACTTCTTCTGTAATATCTGCGAACTTAGTAGAGTCAGCAATCTTTAAAGATACAACTGGTTTACCATCTTGATATGCAAGACTTGCACCACCTTCTTTAATAATTGCAGCATCTGCCAATAAGTTATCATCAACATCTCTAAATGTAAGATTTGCTGTAGCTGAAATCATACGACGTGCTTGTTCAGGATCAGCAACACCAGCCAATTGAACACGAATTCGATTGTCCCCTTCGATTACGATTTGAGGTTCACTCACCCCTAAAACATTTACACGTTTACTAACACTCTTCGCAACCGCTGACATTTCAGGCAATGATCCATCGTTTTCAAGTGGACTTACTTCATATAAAATTTCAAATCCCCCTTGTAAATCAAGCCCTAGAGTTAAATTTTTTGCGATTCCTTTTGAGAATGTTCCAATCAAAGCTACAACAGCTGCAATTGTTACAAAAAACACTACTAAACGTTTTGTTTTTGTATTCTTATTCATGACTATTTCCTCCTATTAAATCACTATACTCTTCTAAATTCTTGTTATAACCGTCAATAATTGCCATTTTCGACAAATATCTAACAACTTTATCCGCTGTTAAAGATAATATATCATTTACAGCATCGTGTAAAGACCTAGGTGGCTTCTGCGCCCATATAAAACGGTACAAAACCTCTTCTATATTCTTATATGTCAAAGTAGGTAATTCATCACGTTGAATTTGTTGTAATTTTAATACAATTGCTAATTCTACTTGAGAATTATGAACATCAAATTCTTGCATAATCAATCCTCCTTTGGCTACACTAAATTCAAAAACGATAGATGACTCTATCTAAAATACAGCTACAATAAATCCTACGAACGCACAAATAGCTGATAATATCCAAAACGATTTAACTACCTGTGTTTCCTTCATACCTGACAATACAAAACTATAATGGATAGGAGTATATCTAAATACTCGTTTACCTCTTAATTTAACAGAACCTATTTGAATGATGACACATAATGTTTCCCAAACAAAGACACCACCAATGAATAATAAAGCAACTTCTTGCTTTAAAACCATCGCAACAGCTGCAAGTGCACCACCCAAAGCAAGTGATCCTGTATCCCCCATAAATATTCGAGCGGGATGAATGTTATATCTTAGATAGCCAATGAGTGCTCCTAGCAACGATGCAATAAACACAACTATTGGAATATTTCTATCTTGTAATGCAAACAATAAGAATGGAATAAACGCAATCACACTGCACCCAGCAGCTAACCCATCCATACCATCAGTTAAGTTTACAGCATTACTTCCACCAACAAACATAAAGAAAATAAGAATTCCATATAATCCTCCAAGTGGTAATACTGTTTTAAAAACCGGTATCATGACATCAAGGGAAGTATGGCTTTGATAAATAATAAAGAAAATTACCGCCAAAACAACTTGTAAAAAGAATTTATGACGAGGTAATAACCCTTGATTATCCTGTTTAATTACAATTATATAATCATCTAAAAACCCAATGGCACCATACCCAATAAAGGCTAATAATATTATTGCAACATCTAAATCTAAAACTGCTTTAGGCATAAATATAAATGTTACAAGTACTGGTACAATTACAAATAAAACACCACCCATAGTTGGTGTTTTAGCTTTTTGTTGGTATTCTTCTAAACTATATTCACTTACTGTTTGATTGAAACTAATTTTTTTTAAAAAATTTATATAGCGAGGCATTAAGACTAAAACGATTGCTGCACTAACAAGAAATGCGCCTAACATCATAAAAATCATCTTTCTTAGCCCCCTTTGTTTAAAGCCACATAATTATATCAAGAACACTATTGAAGTTCAACTTCAATTTCAGTGTCCTTTGTAACGAAGGCATCTATTGGTACATTTTGTGATATTACTTGTCCACTTCCAGAAATTTTGAAACCAAAATCAGTAATTTCCCATAAGGCTGTTACATCTTTTTTACTCCAACCAGTTAAATCTGGCATAATAAAGCCTCCTGTATCAGTTAACAAGAAAACCTTTTGATTTGTAGACACACTTTCGCCAGCTTTTGGAAATTGATCAATAATAGTGTTACTTGATCCAAGCACATAAGTTAAAACTCCCATTCCATCTAGTTTAGATGCTGCATAGTCATAAGAATGATTAACTAAACTTGGCATTTCATATGTTTTTATTTCTGTCTTAACAACTTCTCCTTCTGTTGGATATTCCCCTGATTCTTGTGTATTTGAAGGATTGGTCGCTGTTAAATTTGTTAGCATTGCTACTTTCCTTAATAAAGTCTTAATTGGTTCTGTTTTATAATGGGCATTTTTATCATATCCCGCTTCGAATGCATAATAAATCATATATTGTGGGTCATCTGCTGGCATTCCCATCATTACCGATGCAATTGTTCTACCAGATGCATAAGAACCCGATACTAATACTTGCGTTGTTCCTGTTTTACCGCTAATTTCTATTTCTGGAATTGCATACCATTTTCCTGTACCTTGCTTATCATAAACTACACGTTTTAATATATCTCGTAAAGTTGCTGCAGTATCTGCTGTAATTGGTTCTCCAACTACTTCAGTTTCTGCTTGATAAATTACCTTTTGACTATCATATGAATCTTTAATGCTTTCAACAAAATAAGGTTTTACCATTTTTCCATCACCAAATATAGCTGAATAAGCTTGTAACAATTGAAGCATTGTGACAGTTGAACCTTGTCCATAAGCTGCTGTAATCTTTTCAGAAGGCCATTTAAAATGCTTAATTCCTACTTCCTCTCTTAATCCGTCTGTTTCAACTGGTTGGAAAAAATGAAAACGATCCAAATAGTCTTCATATATAGAAGGACTAATTACTTCTGTTAATAAATCTGCTGTTACTGAGTTTGAAGATAAAATCAAGCCATAATCATAACCTACAGTACCCCAGTTTTTATAACTAGCATTGGTAATGCACCCAATTCCTCCCGATGACACACGATAAGGATTTAATCCATCCGCTTTATAACAATATGGGCCTGAATACACTTCCGCATTTCCATCATACACACCCTCATTAATCGCTGCTGCCCATACAAAAGATTTCATTGTAGAACCTGGTTCATAAGGTAGTTGTGCTCCATAGTTATTATAATCTGTTATATCTAATTGATTTGGATCAAATGAAGGTGATTGTCCCCAAGCAAGTACTTTACCAGTATCTACTTCCATTACTGCACCCCACATACGATCAGCATTAAATAATTCGTACGTTTGCATAAATGCTTGTTCAAGTGATTCTTGAATTTCTTTATCGATTGTTAAAGTTACATTATTACCATTAATAGCACTAACTTCTGTCATTTTCATACCGGGCAAAATATATCCATGCTTATCAGATTGATATGTGCGATATCCATTAATTCCCGATAACTCATCTTCAAGTATTAATTCAAGACCCATCTTACCCACAGTACTACCAGATTCATCTGATTGCGCGAATCCAATAAGATTCGATGCAAATGTACCAAGTGGATACGAACGTTTAATTGATGGATAGAATTCAATTCCATTTAATCCATAACTAATTATTTCATCTTTCTTTTCTTTAGAAAGATTACGCCCCGCTGTTCCTAACTCTGTTTGATATAAATCTTGAGTAAGCAAGTTATATATTTTTTCTCTATCCATGCCTAAAAGAACCGATAATACATCAGCAGTTTTTCCAGGATCATCAACATAAGCTACCTTACCTTTTTGCGCTGGTCTATTTTCATCTAATATACATTTAATATTATATGTACTATTATCTTGTGCGATGATATTGCCATTTCGATCATAAATATACCCACGGGTTGCGGTGAAGTATTCTGTTTGCATATTTGCACTTTCAGCATATGCACTTAAGTCTGTTCCACTTACCGCATGTACCTTAAATACAGATACTAAAAAAACATTAGAAGCAATCAATACTGATACTACTAATGTAATTACAAATATAAATAGAAGCATGCGATTGCTTCTTTTCATCATTAATCTCCGTTAGCGATGGTTACGATATTATTTTGATCTAAACCTAATCCTGCATCAGTTGCGATAGATTCAATTCTATCACGTGAGCTTAATGTTTGAATTTCAACTTTAACAGCTTCATTTTCAGTTTGAATAGATGCTATTTCACTTTCAATTGATTGACGAGCCACACTTAAAGAGTTGTTGTAAGAGCGCAAGAACAATCTTGAACTAAGTGATGCAATTGCAGCAAACAAAAATAATACAACTGTAAAGTTTTGTAATCTTAATTTTTTAACTTTTTTCTTTTTAACTATTTTAGCCATTATTCTTTTACCCTTTCTATCACCCTAAGTTTTGCACTATGTGAGCGGTTATTCATCGCTAATTCATCCTCACTAGCACTAATAGGTTTTTTGTTAACCAATTTATAGGATGGTGTTTCCATTTGTTCTGGTAATAGTGGAATTCGCTTATCCACTGCTTCTACTGTTGAAAATTCATTAAATATTTCTTTTACGATTCTATCTTCTAAGGAATGGAATGTAATAATTGCACATCTTCCACCAACACTTAGCATATTCACCGCATCTCTTAAACCCTGTTTCAATGATTCTAATTCACCATTAACCTCTAAACGTATTGCTTGGAATGTTTGTTTAGCAGGATGTCCTTTTTTACTTAACACCTTCATTGGAAGCGCTTGTTTGATTACATCAACTAATTCAAATGTTGTTTCAATAGGTTTTATTGCGCGATTTCTTTCAATACTTCTAGCAATTTGTTTAGCAAATTTTTCTTCACCGTACTGAAATAATATTCTAATTAAATCGTGATAATCATATGTATTCACAACATCATATGCTGTTAATAATTGACTTTGATCCATTCGCATATCAAGTTTTGCATCAAAACGATAACTAAATCCCCTTGAAGCATCATCGAATTGTGGTGATGAAACACCTAAGTCCATCATAATACCATCAATTTGTTCAATGCCTAATTCTTCAATATCTTTTTTCATGTTTTTAAAATCATCATGAATGAAAGTAACTTTATTTAAATATTTCTCTAATCGTTTACTAGACTCTTCAATTGCTTTTTGATCTTTATCGAAAGCAAATAAGTGTCCTTCATTAAGTTGTTCAACAACCAGTAGACTATGTCCACCCCTTCCAAGAGTACCATCAATGTAATAACCGTTTGGTTTAACCGCTAATGCATCAACTGTTTCATGGAGTAATACGCTAATGTGTTCCATTATAGTAAGAAATCTGTCAATTGTTCAGCAACATCTTCAAATGATTCGCTTTCCTCTTGATAGCCTTCCCAACGTTGTTGTGACCAAATTTCCACATGATCAGCAACTCCGACAATGACACATTCTTTGTTAATAGCTGCCTCGCTAATTAAATAACTTGGTAATTGTATTCTTCCTTGAGTATCACATTCACATTCAGTTGCTTTAGATGTAATACTACGAACATATAATCTTGATTCTTTTTTAGTAGATGGTAATTTTTTTAGTTGTTCCAATAAAAGTTCCCATTGTTCCATAGTGTAGACTGTTAAACATCCATCAAGACCTCTAGTCACAATAAAAGTTTCTCCTAGTTCCTCACGAAACTTAGCAGGAATTATTACTCTTTTCTTCGAGTCTAGATTGTGTCTGAATTCACCTATAAACACAAGTACCCCCACTATCTACCACTTCTCACCACTTACTCCCACATTATAGACCATATATATACATTTGCAAAGTACTTTTTATGCAATTTGTTAAATATTTAATTCACTTGAAAATCATTCAATTTACAAGGCTTTTTTAACCTTTTAACAAACTAAAAAAGGCCTAATTTCACAAGCCTAAACCATTAAAAAAATAAGCTTTAAAAACATTCATATTTCTTATAATTTCCGAAAGAAAAAAATCACTCTTCATAGTCAACGTTTACATCATTTCTGTTGTCTACTTTAGAGTGACCTTATTAAAGAATCACATTGATTTAAATTAATTATTTTTTATATATTTTGTAATGTCATAACTGTCTACCAGACAAGCCTTCTCATCATGGAGCCAATCAATCCACGAAGTTGTAACCTTTACCCAAATATTTAAATTCGTATTATACATCTCCGTTAAGTACTTTGTATCTTTACTTTCCATAAGTGTCTTCATTGGACAGTCCTTACAAATATCATCACTTGCCCAGAACGCTTTGTGACAAATATCTCCAACATTTGCAGTTGGTATTAATTTATTCAATCTCTCATTAATAAATAAAACTTCATGCGTTTGCGGGTTACATACATAAGCATAAGATGCTAATCCATTAACAACCGACAATGCCATTTGTTTGGCAGCGATAGCATTTTCTACCGCTCTTAATTCAGTGAGGAAGATACCTATAACATTAGCCATATTCCTGCACTCACTCAATATTTTTTGTGTTGGTTGAATTAAACAAACGCATTGATCAAGTCCCATAAACCCAACAAATTTTCCATTTCTTTCAATGGAGAACTGTAGCATACTCTTTATTCCTTGAGGCTCTAATATCGCTTTGAGCTCTGGTGTTGTATTTCCAACATTAGGAATGAATAAATAACCCTCATGATTTAGATTATTTTTATAATTCCCCAAAGGCGAATAACTTACTTCTTGTAATAATTCTCTTTGTGACGATATTCCATCAGCACACCATTCAAAAGTATTTTTTGTAAACAATCCATCATCTGTATTTTCAAAAATATATACTCTACTTACGTTATAATGTTTACCAATTAATTCCAATACAGTTTGAATCGCTGATGCACTTCCAACAGATTCATAAAGAATTCTGAAAACGTACTCACTAATGTTTTCTTCAAATATCTTTGCTTCTATTGTTCTGTCACTATCAATTGATTTAATACTTGTCCCACCAAATTGCATAGCACTATCATAAAAAGCAAATTGATCTCTTCCATGTTCCTTAGCATAATAAAGTGCTGTATCAGCATTATGATAAAGCTCCGCATAGGTTTTCCCATCGCTTGGATAAAGCGATATACCAATACTAACAGATACCCGATACACAACTTCACTTTGAGTATAAGTTTCAGTTAGTAGTGAACAAAGTTCTTTTGCTTTATTCGTTATCGTTCGTTCATTTTCAACATTTCGCATAAAAACAACAAACTCATCTCCACCTACTCGACCCAGTATATCATCTTCACGGAATAATCCTTTTGTTTTCGAAGCCATCTCAGATAAGAAAGCGTCACCAAAAGCATGTCCAAAATGATCATTAATATCTTTAAAATAATCTAAATCTAACATAAGGAACGCATGTTTACCTACTTTGATATCGCTTGTAGTAAGTAATGCGGATATTTTTTCTTCTACTGTTACTTTATTATAAAACCCCGTAAGAGCATCTCTTTCAGCTTTATACAATAAATCTAATTGTTCTTTCTTTTCATCATCTATACTTTTAATATAACAAAACCCCATTATATTTCCACTAAAAGGTTCTTCAAATAGATTAATTGTACTAATAACCCAAATAAATATACCACGTAAGTCCATACGACGATATTCACCAGAAACTTCTTGTTTACCTTGCTTGTATGCTTTTAAAAGATTGTCAACACTGTACAAATCATAAAAGCTTCCAAAGTCATCAGGATGTACTGCATGGTTTGCAAACGCTGTCATTATTTGAGTGTAATTATCCGTTTCCCCAATACCATACAATGCTCGCCATTCTTCATAACCTCGAACAGCTTTATCTTCAGTAATATTAAACTCATACATCGCATTAAGTTTAGATACCATAGCTTCATAATACGCACGTTCTTCACTAGCTTGCTGTTCTATCTCTTTTTCTTTATTTATATTTTTGATATAGCAACGAACATGAATATCGCCAGTGATTTCATCTTCTATAATATGTACCGTTTCTTCAAACCATTCATATTTTCCAGATGAAAGTAACATTAAATTTTCACAATTTATTGTTCGTTTCCCCTTACGATAAGCTTCAATAATTGCATCATTTGAAATTTTATTAAATACTAATTCACGATGTTTAGGTGCTATTCTTTTATTGCACAAATATGCCAATGCTTCACTTACAGAACCCGATTTTGGAATATTAAACTCATTAAAAAAAACCATTATTATAATTAGTATATCGATCTGTAGAAATATTGGCTTCAAAGATTAAAATCATATTTGATTCTATTGCCATTTTATAAGCTTCTTCTTTTTTTAGAAGCGATGTTTCTGTAATATCTTTTCTTGCACCAACCGCATAAATCGGTTCACCTTTTTTATTAAAAATATTAACTAAATAAATTTCTAATAAATGTTCTCCCCCATCTACAGCATTCGCATAAATAATAGTCTTCGCTGTAGGTTCTCCCGCATCAATTCTTCGATAAAGATCTCTTAGGTTCTCAATACTTCGGGTAGCAATTATTCCTGACTTAATCACATCTTCAACACCATTTTCCATAACTGCTGGCATTCCAAAAACGTTAAAATCAGTTTGTTGAGTAATAATTTTCTTAGTAACAACATTATAATCAAAGGAAGTTACATCTGAAAAACCTATTGCAATTTCATATCGTTTTTCACTAAGTAACAGTTGTTCCTTTAATGCTTCTATTTCTATATCATACTCACTCATAATTTGATTCCTCCATTATATGGTATTGCAGGTGATTTGATATAGTGTATTATTTCTATATTAACCACAAATGACCCGGCGTAGAAAACATCATTACGAAGTTATCGCAACAAATAAATTAATAATTATATTCCAGCCAAACAAAACGGTAAACTCAAAAGTACCGCACAAATCTATTTATAACTTGTATCAAAAACACATATTATATGCACAAGTCATCATTTAACGTTATTATATCTAATTTTTAATAAAAAATCTATTACCAATTTTCCAAAAAAAAAATAGTAAGCGAACTTACTATTTATTTCCACAAGCGCACATGAAGTGAGGTTTTTTAAGTTCCCCACATGCAGGACATTTAACTAGTGTTGGAGCATCTAGTTTGAAATGAGTTCTACGTTTGTTTTTTCTAGTTTTAGAATTTCTTCTTTGTTGTACAGCCATCTTGGCACCTCCTAATCATTTTCAATTTTGAAATCTTTCAGTTTTGCTAATCGAGGGTCAATTTGACTGCCCTTCGACTTTTCATAATCTTCTTCACTCATTACTTGCCAACCATTACCTTTAGGATAATCAATTGGTCCATCTTTTACTACCTTTAATGGTACTTCAAGGTTAATAAGTTGGAAGATAACAGGAATCAATTCAATGATTTCATTCTTAACAACATGAACATCTATATCATCTGTATCTACAAATGAAAATATTTCATGAGAACAGGTATCAAACGGTACATCCACCGATTCATTGGTGATGGCACAAGGACATTCCATCACACCAGTAATCTCTAATTCGACTTCGAATTCGTGTGTACTGTGGCCAAAATATCCAACCCCGCTTACGTGTACATCATGTAAATTTCTTAAACGCTCATTCATTTGGAATGTTTTTTTATCAAACTCAACAAATTCATCAAATTCGATCTGATTTCCTTGCAAGTTTAACAACTCAGCTCTAGTCCATTTCACACAGTGCACTCCCATTTCGTTAACGCATTAATTATAGAGAAAGAGACCTCTAAAGTCAATCATTTTAGCCATTCTTCTTTAAGCAATGCTTACAAATCCATTCAAATATATCTTCATAAACAACTTCTTGTTCCTTTTCATTTAGAATTTCATGTCTAAGTTCAGGGTAAACAAGTTGTGTCAAATTGCAATATCCAGCTTTTTTAAGCCTATTTATTGAGTTTAGTAAACCACTATTTCCACCAGTGCATGGATCATCTTCTCCAGCAATAAAGAATATAGGTAATTCTTTATTCGTGCATTTCCATCCTTTTAACTTATGCATATCACCCATAAGCCTAAACAAATCTTCATACCCCTTATTAGTGAACGGAAATCCACATAATGGATCATTTATGTATGATTCTACATTATCTGGGTTTTTACTAATCCAATCATATTTAGTACCACCTGGGAATTTCTTAGAAAATTGCCCTGTAGATAAATCTTCAAGCAATGTAGATTTCGCCTTTTCGCCCTTTGTTTTGACAAAATGTTTGGCTAATAGAAGACCTAATGGTGTAGCAATTTGGTAATTAGGTGCCCCACTTAAAATCAATCCATTTAACTCATAGTCATATCTTTTTAAATAAGACCTCGCAACTAAAGACCCCATGCTATGTCCAAAGAGAATAAAAGGAACATCAGGTGGATATTCTCTTTTTACCACATCAGTAATAAAATGTGCATCTTCAATCAATTTTAACCAGCCATCTTCAGAATCAAAAAATCCAAATTCATCTTTCGATAAGCATGTTGACCCATGACCACGATGATCGTAAGTTATGACTACAAAACCTTTTTTACATAAGTATTGAGCAAACTTTTCATATCGATGCCCATACTCACTCATACCGTGAATAATTTGCACAATACCCAAAGCGTAATCTTGAGGGCGGTATATGTTATAAGATAATTCAACATTCATATGCTTCACCTCGCTTAACTATCATACCATATTTCTTCCTAACTGTTCTAGAATTATGATAGAATAATAGCGGTGATATTATGAAAATATGCGGAATAGTAGTTGAATATAATCCTTTTCATAACGGGCATGCTTATCACATCCAAAAAGCAAGAGAAATTACTGGATGTGATGTTTTAGTTGCGGTTATGTCTGGAAATTTTACTCAACGCGGTGAACCCGCAATTATAGATAAATGGTTACGTAGTAAAGAAGCTATTTTAAACGGCGTAGACTGTGTCATAGAACTCCCTTATATCTTTGCCACACAAAGTGCTTCTCACTTTGCCAAAGGCGCTCTAGACATCTTAAAACTAGCTCATATCGATTCTTTAGTATTTGGTAGCGAAAGCAATAATATTGAAGAATTACAAGACATGGCTGAATCATGTATTCATGTGGATAATTTAAAAGAATCATTACAAAAAGGAAATAGTTTTCCCAAAGCATATGGTTTACTGGCTAAAGAAATGGAACCAAACGATATATTAGGAGTAGCCTACTTAAAAGAATGCATTGGTACTTCTATAAAACCTTATACAATTCAAAGAACCATCCATTATCACGATTCAGAGATACATAACACTATAGCAAGTGCTTCCGCAATTAGAAACGCCTATTTTAAAGGCATTCCCTTTGCAAGTGCTACATCTATGGCTTCTACACTCAGTGAAGCTTCATGTGTTTCACTAAAGGCTTTTTATCCTTACCTTAGAACATTACTATGTACTAGCAACCCTAACGAATTATCTAGTATTTTCTTATTTAATGAAGGCATTGAAAATCATTTAATTAACCAAGCAATGAAAAGTGCTACTTTTGAAGAGTTCATAAATAACGCAACTACTAGACGATATACGACATCACGAATTCAACGCTCTTGTATTCAATTGTTAAATCATGTAACAAAAGAAGAAGTTAAAAATTTACCTCCTATTAATTCATTGCGAATTCTGGCATTTAATGATAACGGAAGACAATACTTAAGATTTCTTACTGATAAAGAGATTAATGTAGCAAGTAAATTTGGTCAAATACCAGAAAAATATCGTAAACTAGAATTTAGAACTACCCTACTTTATACCTCATTAATGAGTGAAGAACATCGCCAATCCATTATAAAAAAAGAAATTGGTGGACCCCAATATATAAAAAGCACTATTTAGTGCTTTCAAGATCGTGTTTAATTTTAGTTGTAGAGATTCCATCTGTCCTAGGTAAGTATTCAACATCACAATACTCTTTATACTCATCAAATTTTCCTTGCCAATCATCACCCATTACTAAGACGTCAGCGCAATACTTTTGAATGTCGTCTTTTTTTTGTTCCCATGTATCCTCTGGAATAACCAAATCAACATATCGAATTGCTTCAAGCATCATTTTTCTTTCCTCATATGGGTGATATGCCTTTTTACCTTTAATTTCATTAAATTCATCCGTTGATAAAGCAACAATTAAATAGTCACCCATCTCTTTAGCACGCTTTAGCAAACGGATATGCCCCCAATGTAACAAATCATATGTACCATAAGTTAAAATTCTTTTCATGCTTTACTCCTTATTCATGTATAATTATTATATCAAATAAAACGGATTGTGGAAAAAATATGAAAATGAAGAAAATATGTTGCTTACTTTTATGTGTATTATTATCAGGTTGTGTAACAAAACCAGATAACGCAGATATGTTAATGGATGTCTTTTTTACTAAACTGACTTCCTTTGATTTTCCAACATTGAACAATTATCTAGAAACCCCTATTGATGATACAATTCAAAATGAATTTACGAGTGTTACTGAATCAGCAAATACCTCAAAGACAACAATAGAGGCTTTAAAAATACTAAAAGACTTGGATATTAGTTGGGTACAAATTGAATCAAACGATTCTTATGCATTATTTAACCTAACTATTAAATATTATGGACTAAATATAATTAAGGAAGACTATTTAGAATTATTTATCGAAGCATTCAAGTATCACGCTGATAACGATAAATATGACGAACAAATTGCAAAAGCATACAATATAGCCTACCAAAAAAGTCTACCTACTTTAAGTAAAGAATTTATTATTGAATGTAAAAATATTAATGGAGAGTGGAAAATTACTGATGCAAATGAATTAATATCGCAAATTATATCAGTCTTCAAGAAGCAAATAGCCCAAATAAATTAAAAAAACAACTTTTATCAATTACGATAGAAGTTGTTTT
>NZ_JAVWFO010000046.1:0-14334 GCF_036641015.1 Anaerorhabdus sp.
TTATATAAATGGTGACTCCTTGGGGGATCGAACCCCAGACCCACTGATTAAGAGTCAGTTGCTCTACCATCTGAGCTAAGGAGTCATGCACTCATATTATATACTTTTGAAAGTATATTTTCAATAAATAAAGCCCTTCCGGGCTGTTATTTTAAATGGTGACTCGTACGGGATTCGAACCCGTGAATGACGCCGTGAAAGGGCGCTGTGTTAAGCCGCTTCACCAACGAGCCAAAAAAAATGGCGCCTAAAACAGGGCTCGAACCTGTGACCTAACGGTTAACAGCCGTTTGCTCTACCTACTGAGCTATTTAGGCGTGTGCTCAATTATAATAACATGCACTGTCCCTCATTGCAACAATTATTTGTAAAAAATTTATCTTTTTTTACAGTTTTTTTTGAGCACTATTTATCACCTATGATTCCTCTATAACACGAGTCTTAATTTTGAAAATAAAATAGAATAAATGAAAGATCCAAACGATTGCTAAAACCAGTTGTCCTACTGGAACTGAATGCATCATAACAAATCCAAATGTCATTGTTATTGTTACAATAATCATTATCCTTATCTTTGTTTTCATTGTCATTGATTTATCTTGCACATAACTTTCTAAATTATTCTTATATAAATTTGTATTTATAAACCAATCATGTAAATGATTTGAACTGCGCGCATAACAATACGCTGCAAGAAGTAAAAATGGAAACGAGGGCAGTAGAGGTATCATTGCTCCAATTGCTCCCAAAACAAGTCCCATCGTCCCTAAAACAATATATAATATTTTTTTCATTTTGAACTCTCCTTTTTTCTAGAATCTATGAAATGCTTTATTACAACCAATGGATCAATCAATAACATTCTTGGCCCAGTATATTTCATGACTTCTTTTATTTTCATTTTATATTTACTTCGATAACAATGTATCTTACATTGACTACAAAATGTTTTAGTTTCCATAAATGGACAATTATCTATTTTTGCTATTGCATATATAAGTAAATCATTACACTCTTCACATATGTACGCATGATGATGTCCTTTACAATAAATCATTATCATTTTCTTAATCAATTCTTTTTCACTTTCGCGTTTTAGATCAATATTATTCATTAACTTATTCTTCCATTACTAACTGCTAAAACACTATCGGCTATTTTCATTGTAGATTCACGATGAGAGACTAGCACAATCGTTTTATCATCTTTTTGCTCATAGATAGATTTAAGTAATACCGCTTCATTTAAACTATCCAGATTGCTTGTAGGCTCATCTAGCAAAATAAATGGTGCGTCGTGTAAGAATGCTCTTGCCATACCTATCCTTTGACGCTCTCCTCCAGATAACGTTTCTCCCAACTCACCTACCTGTGTCTTATATCCTTGTGGTAGTCCTTCAATAAAATCATGAATTGATGCCTTTTTACAAGCTTCAACAACATCCTCTTTACTAGCATTCTTGTTTGCTATTTTGATGTTATTTTCTATTGTATCCTTGAATAAAATTGTTTCTTGAGTTACATAGCTTTGATTATCTCTTAAACTCTTTGTATTTATATTACGTATATCATCATTTGATATTGATACAACACCCTCTTGCACATCCCAAAATCGCATCAATAGTTTTAACAAAGTAGATTTACCAGCCCCACTCTTACCGACAATACCCACTATTTGATTCTTTGGAATATTCAAACTATAATCGCTTAATATCTCTGTATCCAAATATTTGAAAGTTACATTATTCAAACTAGCATTAGCAAATTCTACATTCTTTTTATTTATAACTTCTTCTATTATTGGTTTCTCATCAAGCAAACTTAACACACGTTCTCCTGATGCAAGTGTTTGTGATAATCCATGTCCTAGATTACCCAATGCAACCACTGGTCCAAAAGAACTAATCATGCTCACCGTAGAAATAAGTACAGCTTTAAACTCTACAATTTGTTCCATATATAACATACTTGAAACAACAAACATCAAAATACCAAATCCAAATATTACATTATTTATCCACATTGTTGTCATACCAGACATTCGTTTTAATTGTTTTTCTTTGCTAGACATTATTTCGGTTGCTTGGTTTATTTCATTAAGTTTTATATCCCCTTGATTATATTGTATGTTTTCACTAATTCCACGAATATTATCTAAAAAATAACTTCCGATTTGCGCAACTTCTTTTCTAATCATTGTAGCTGAATCACTGGTTTTCTTTGATATGATAAAAGGAATGACTAAACCAACTACAATATATCCAGTTAATGCAATAACTCCTAAGATAAATGAATAACTGCCAATGAAAACAGTCATAATTATACTCATTATTACAGCGATGCAAATAGGTGAGATTGTATGCGCATAAAAAACTTCTAGTAATTCAATATCACTTGTAATTATGTTAATTAATTGGCCTTTTTCTTTGCCATCTAATTTAGCAGGCGCAAGTTTTCTTAATACAGTAAATATCTTATCGCGAAGTATTGCTAGTAATTTAAAAGCAATATAGTGATTACATGTTTGTTCACCATACCTTAGTACTCCTCTAGCAACTGCAATAATACCAATAATTATAATTATTTGCATAAGCGAATTTTTATTCATTATAATATCGCTTATTGCAATACTACCTAATATCGGAATAAAATTAGCGCATAAAAACCCTAACACCCCTAAAACAATAGCTAATAACATAATTAATATCATGGGTTTTACAAGTACTATTAGTCTAATCATAATATTTATTTTTGATTTTTTCATAGAGTTACTCCTATAAAGTTTTCTATTTCGCTTTGTGTTTTAAAATAATTATTATAGATACTATTTAATTCTAACAAATCAACATGCTTACCACTTTCAACTATTACTCCATTTTTTAACACTAAAATCTTATCAGCCTTTACTACATTCATTAATCTATGTGTAATTAAAATAACTGTCCTATTTCTTGCAAGTTGTTGCATGATTTCAATTATTTTATTCTCACTTTCTACATCAATATTAGATGTAGCTTCATCAAATATATATACTGGGCTATCATGTAAAAGTGCACGTGCTAATGCCAATCGTTGTTGTTGCCCTCCTGATAAATTACTTCCCTTTTCTAGTATTTTAGTTTCTAATCCTTGCTCTGAATTAAAGAAATCTTTTAATGCTACCTGAGTTAAAACATTGTCTAACATTTCATCACTAGCTTCATAATTTCCCATTAATAAATTACTCTTAACTGTTCCCTTAAACAAATAACTATTAAATGAAACATATGTAATATTGTTCATTAAATCTTGTTCGTTTATTTCATTAATCAAATTTCCGTTGATAAATATATTCCCATTACTAACTTCTCTTTTCTTCATTAATAATGATGCTATAGTACTTTTTCCGCTACCACTTTCCCCAACAACTGCGGTCATTTGATTTGGTAGCACTGTAAAACTACATTTGTTTAGTACTACTTGATTACTATATCCAAATGTTACATCTTCAAACTCAATTGTAATATCATTAGAATTAACATTTTTTTCTGTTTTTTTCTTTTCTTTACTATCTAAAAATTTAAATATCTTATCACTAGAAGCTATTCCATTCATCGCTATATGAAAGTATGAACCCAATAATCTAAGAGGCAAAAAGAATTCAGCACTTAACATAATAATTATAAATGTTTGTGCAATGTTAATTGAACCACTAAGGAATGATGTTATCGCAATTCCTATGCCCAATGCAGACGCTCCATATGCAATTATATCCATTACAATAATTGAATTTAATTGCATTGATAATACCTTCATAGTTACCCGTCTAAACTTCTCAGATTCTTTATTCATTTGATTATGTTTATCTTGATCAGCTTGATATATTTTTAAAGTTGTTAAGCCTTGTAGATTTTCTAAGAAGGAATCACCTAACTTCGTATATTGCCCCCAATACTTACTCAATAATTTTTTTGCCACTTTTTGTACAACAATAATTGAGATAGGTATTAAAGGAACACAACATACCAAAATAAGTGCTATCTTTAAATCAATTGGTGCTATAACAATAAACAAAGTAACTGGGGCTAACAAGCTGTATACAAGCTGAGGAAGATATTGTCCAAAATAACTTTCCAATTGCTCTATCCCTTCAGAAGCCAATTGAACCACTTCAGCAGACGATATTTCATTTGTATACGAAGATCCAAGTCTTAACAGTTTATCGAACAACAAGCCCCTAAGCTTCCTCTTAACATCTTTTGAAGCCATGTAGCTAGAATCACTCACCATAATCGTACAAAATGATTTAAACCATAAAACTATAATTACTAGAACTACACAAATTACTAACTGAATATTATTTACCTGTTTATAAAATACACCCTGCATTAAATATCCAAGCATAAACAATATCACAATAGTTCCAAGTAAATTTAGCCATTGATAAAACACATTTAAACTTATACTTTTCTTCGATTCTCCCATGCTTTGTATTAACCTTTTGTTAATCATCATATGCAAACCTCCGTGAGTTAGGTGCAACTAACCACCAACACAATAAAATAGTTAGTTTTACCTAACTACTCTAGTTTAAATTTAAATTTTCATTTTGTCAATGTGTTTAGAGAGGTTCATGTGTTAAGTTAACTAACCATTTCTCCTTACGAACTAACCAATATCCAAAACATAGTTTGATTAAATCCGTTGATTGTCCTGCAATATACAATAGAAACGCATTTAATGGTGAATAATATGCCAATATACCAACTAACGGAATGTTAATACACCACATAAATGCACTATCCATTATTAGTGTTGATTTTGTATCTCCACCGGCTCTCAGTATAAAATAGTTTTGGGTATTAAGTACATAAATAGCAAACATAACACTTTGTATACGCAACATAACTTCGGCAATCTTAAGGGCATCCACTGATACATTGTGATACAAATAAGGTATGTAGAAACTTGATACAAACATCAGTGAAGCAAATATGAATGATAAGACAAAACTAAATCCCATCAGTTGATACCCATGACGTTTGGCCTCATCAAGTTTATTTGCACCTAGCGGTTGAGAAATAAGTACCGTCGATGCTGCTGCCATACCACCAAACAATACAAAGAAGATATCTCCTATTGTACTGGCAATTGAATATCCAGACATTACTTCAGGTCCCCTTGTAGAATAGAATTTAAATAATGTTGCCATACCAGCAGACCATAATATTTCATTCATCGCTAATGGAGCGGCCTTAATCATAATTTTCTTAGATAAAGTTACAGGTACTAGAAATATTTCTTTCACATTTGTTTTGAAACCAAAATCACGTTCTTTTAAGAAATACAACAATACACCAACTTCAATAAATCGAGCCACTATAGTTGCATACGCAGCCCCACGAATTCCAAGCATTGGAAATCCAAATTTACCAAAAATAAGACAATAGTTTAGAATGGTATTTGTAATAACTGCAATAGCACTTACAAACAATGGTATTTTTGTTTCTCCCACCGCTCTCATTGCACCTGATAAACATAATGTAAGTGCAATTGGTAAATAAGACCATGCTACTAGGCGAATATAATATACTCCCATTTTTATCGTTTCTGCATCTGCTGTAAAAAAGTTTAAGATTGCTGTTGGAAACAATATCGCTAATAAGAAAAACAAAAACATAATTGCACAAGATATATTAATCAAAAATCTAAATGATTCTTTCATCTTCTCTTGATTTCTAGCTCCATAATATTGCGCTATAAATATTGAACCCGCCGCAACAATACCATTTGTTCCATATTGCGCAATAATATAAAATCTATTTACTGCCGCAACACCACCAATAGCTGCATCCCCTAATTGACCAACCATTAAATTATCAACTAGATTTACCGATCCAGTGATTAATTGTTGAAGCATGAGTGGCACGCCAACAAGTATCGCTGTTCTCATAAACGCTTTATCGCCTATGTATTTAGATAAATTCATCACACTTCCCCCGTTCTTATATGGGTATAAGTTTATCACATTAAGTAACTATACTTCAATTGATAATTATCCTCTTTTGTATTTTGACAAACTCATCAACATTTGTAAATTAAAAGAGTTAGCATTTAACTAACTCTTAACAATTACGATCTTGAATATCCATGATTGTTTGGACACGTTCAGCATGTCTACCACCTTCATAAGTAGCATCTAGCCATTCATCAACAATCATCTTTGCTAATTCACTTCCAACCACACGTGCTCCAAAACACAAAATATTTGAATTGTTATGTTGCTTAGATAATTTAGCAGAGAATGGTTCTGAACATACACAAGCACGAATTCCATTTACCTTATTACAAGCAATAGAAATACCGATACCTGTTCCACAAATACATATACCACAATCAACATCCCCTTTAACCACTGCATTAGATACCGTCTCTCCTGCTAAAGCATAGTTATAACTCGACACTTCATCTGTACCATAATTCACAACTTCAAAACCTCTACTAATCAAGTGCTTAAGAATTTCATTTTTTAACTCTACCGCTGTATGATCATTTCCTATACCAATTTTCATAAATTTTCCTCCTAATAAATTTCTTCATATATTTTATAATTCTCTAAAACAATTTTAACATATGTTTTAGTTTCAGGGTATGGTATTACCAATAATGATTTACCATCTTTTGAATATTGATCATCACTTAACCATGTCTTTGTAATATTTAATCCTGCATTATATCCAGCTAATTGAGTAGCAGTCTGTTCAAATTCATTTCTTAATAAACTTAAGAAATAAGCACCATAGCGAATATTTATACTCGGATCAAATAAATCATCATAAACCGTTTCAGAATCATTCATTTTCATTTTCAACCAATCAAAAGTTGGCTCAGTAATTTGTAACAATCCTCTCGCATCAGCTTTTGAAACAGCATCTGATTTATATTTGCTTTCTTGTCTCATAATGGCATAAATAAGATTCTCATCAACATTGTATTTTTCTGACATCTCACGAACAACGGAATGATAAGGCTTAGGATATTCATTTTTAAGACTACTTGCTTTTGATTCCACTTGAACACTCAAGTAAACTAAAAATATAGCAAACAATACAAGATAGACTGGTTTTATCTTTTTCTTTTTCTTCATACCCACTATTATATCGAATTCTCAAGTGAAAACAAGCAAAGAAAAAAAAACTCCACATCAATACATAGTTGTATATTTCAAATGTGAAGTTTACTGTTTAGAAACTATGTTGTCCCTTTAATTCTTTCATCATCATGTTATAAGCAATCATATCGATGATACCTTTTGTAATTAATAGAATTGCAGAAACTTGTAAGATAACTTGGAATCCAACGAATGGATTAACAAAGATATAAATTCCTCCAAGCAATGTAAATAGATTAAACGCTACAATCCATCCCCAATTAGATAGACCTTGCTTTCTATATTGAATTGCCTTTGTTGCATTAAGTATACTATTTAGTACTATGTATCCTCCAATTAGATATGTCATTGAAGCCACAACAGTAGCTGGAAATACGAAAATTAATGCAGCTAACAATATTTGTAATAAACCAATACTCCAATCTGTGTGTTGTGTCCCATCTTCTTTTTTGCGATTCACAAAATAACTAATAAAACCAAATACACCCAAAACAAATAATATCCCTGCTCCAATCGATAATGAAATTATCGTCGTCTTAAAAGGCCATATCATTAAGAACAATCCAAATATGATTGATCCGATTGATTGAATATATACGTATTCCTTTGCTCCCTTGAGAACATTTTCCATAAAATTAAATCTCCTTTTTCTGTATATTTTTATTTTATTTCTAAAAATAATTATCTACAAGAAAAGTGATTTTAACTATACACGATACTAATAAGTAATAATAACTAATTTTAAGTTCAACTTTTTTAATTATAGTATTTCTCCATTAGTAGATATTGTAATAACTTGCCAAGGGATAAATTTACCACTATTCTTTAATGCTTGCTTACATGCATTCTCAATACCACCACAACAAGGAACTTCCATTCGTACAATCTTTAATTCTTGAATATCATTATTACGTAATATTTCAGTTAATTTACTTGTGTAATCAACATTATCCAATTTAGGACATCCGATTAACGTTACATGATTACGAATAAAATCTTGATGAAAACTTGCATACGCATATGCTGTACAATCAGCCGCCACTAATAATTTGCATCCATCAAAATATGGTGCTTGTATAGGTACTAATTGTATTTGTACCGGCCATTGTCTTAGTTCACTACTTTCTTTTATATTATTGTACATTTTTTCATGATGCGACTGCTCAATTATTCTTGATTGTGATCCTGGACATCCACAAGGTAATAACTCTTCTTTCCTTTGCATATTAGCTTGTACTGCTGCATTATCATATGCCAACGCTTCTCTTTCTTCAAATGTTATCGCACCAGTGGGACATGTAGGTAAGCAATCTCCTAAGCCATCACAATAGTCATCTCTTAGTAATTTAGCTTTCCCATTAACCATACCAATAGCTCCTTCATGGCACGCTACTGCACACGCAGAACACCCATTACATTTTTCTTCATCGATTTTGATAATTCGTCTTTTCATAAAATACACCTTCCTTGTTTTCACATCCATAATATACTAGAATAAATTCAAAGAATCCGTTGTTTTTACAACGAAAGGTGAATTATGATTATATCTCCTGAAGTACATAAGAAAATAAAATTATTAAATAAAATTGAATATTCCTCAATCAATGAAATACTTACTTGTCTAAAAGCAAAAGATCTTTCATTTAAAAAAGACCAAATTATCTATCACATTAATGATTCAATCTCCAATATAGGAATAATTCTAAGTGGAACAGTACAAATTTCTTCAATTGATTTTTGGGGTAATTGCAGTATACTTACAGAATTATCTATGGGTGACACATTTGGAGAAGTCTATGCAATTGCCCAAGTAAATCACATACCCGTCGAAGTAATTGCAACAAGTGATGTATCTGTATTATTTATACCCACCCAGAATATTTTAAACAATGATTCAAGTTGTTCACATAAACAAATTTTTATTATTCATCTATTGCAAGAATTTACAAACAAGAATTTGATGCTTACAAAAAAAATCGAACACTTATCAAAGCGATCAATTCGTGAAAAACTAAATTCATATTTATCATCAGAAGCAATAAAAAACCAAAGCGCTACTTTTGAAATACCATATAATCGTCAAGAACTTGCAGATTACTTATCCATCGATAGAAGTGCATGTTCATATGAATTATCTAAAATGAAGAAAGAGAAACTATTAAACTATCATAAAAACAAATTTACAATATTAAAAAGCAACTAGCGTAATTTAGTTGCCTTTTCCATTTCTCTTTTAGCCGTTTTAAGCTTATCATCTTGCCTTTTGTCATAAAGTGCTTTACCTTTTGCTAAAGCAATCTCTAATTTAGCTCTACCATTTTTAAGATACATCTTGGTAGGAACAACAGTATATCCCTTCAATTTGATTTTAGTTTGAAGTTTACGTATCTCTGTTTTATTCAATAATAGTTTTCTAATACGTGTTTCATCGTGATTAAACTGGTTACCATGATCATATTGGGCAATATGCATTTCCTTAACAAATGCTTCACCGTCTACAATTGATATAAAGGCATCTTTAAATTGAACCTTCCCTTGTCTAATCGATTTAATTTCCGTACCAACTAGTACTATCCCTGCCTCAAAGCGATCTTCTAAAAAGTATTCATGACTCGCACTTCGGTTTAAAGATATTATTTTTTCACTCATCAAGAATCACTCCTTAATTTCTATTATAACTTAAATCCAACGTTGTTTCTTCTTTTTCTTATCTTTATGAACAATAAAATCTATTGTTCCTTTTTCTTTGCTAGCATCACTACATTTGATTCTCACTTCTTGGCCTAAACGATACACAGTTCCAGTACGTTCACCAATTAATTGAAAGTTTGATTCATCAAAGTTGTAGTAATCATCAGTTAAGCTTTGCACATGAACTAATCCTTCCACTGTATTAGCTAATTCCACAAAGAAACCAAATTTAGTCACAGAGCTAATTACACCATCATAGTATAATCCAATCTTATTTTCCATGAATTCAGCTTTCTTCATATCCTCAACGTCACGTTCAGCTTCCGTTGATGCGCGTTCACGATCGGATGTTTCTTGTCCTAGTTTATCCATCTTAAGCTCATCTTTTTTAATTTCTTCAACATCCAAGCAATGATTAAATGAATATTTATGTAACATTCTATGAACAATTAAATCAGGATATCGTCTAATTGGAGATGTAAAATGCAAGTACTCATCGAGCGCTAATCCAAAGTGTCCTAAACATTTTGCATCATACTTAGCCTTTTGCATAGATCTCAACAACATAGTCGACACAACGGGATATTCTGGTTCATCCTTAAATTGACTTAAGAATTTTTGAATTTCTATCGGTCTAACTTCTTCAATATTTCCTTTAAATTTGTGTCCCAAAACCAATGCCATTCGCGCAAAATCTCTTAACTTCTTTGCTAAAGGCTGTTCATGAACACGATAAAGAGATGGTATTTCTAACCATTTCATATGTTTTGCAACCGTTACATTAGCACATATCATGAAATCTTCAATTATTTTCTCAGACTCTCCACGATCTCTTAGTTGGATATCTTGTACTCTACCATTTTTATCCACAATAATTTTAGCTTCGTCTTTTTCAAAATCGATTGCTCCCGCAAGTTCTCTACGTTTTCTAATACGTTTAGCACAATCTTCCATCATTTCAAAAAGATTACCTAAATGTTCATATCTTCGACATAATACTTCATCATGTTTTAAAATCTTATTAACATTATTATATGTCATTCTTTCAGTTGAACGAATTATTGATGGATAAATTTCATAAGTTGTAACCTCTCCATTAGAATCAATAACCATTTCACACGTTAATGTAAGTCGTTCTACCTTTGGATTTAATGAACATATTCCATTTGATAATACATGCGGTAACATTGGTACAACTCGATCAGTAACATAAGTTGATGTACCACGATTTTCCGCTTCAATATCAAGAGCACTATTCTCTGTTACATAATATGAAACATCAGCAATGTGCACATACAAGCGATAATTATCGTCTTCTTTAACAATACTAATCGCATCATCAAAGTCTTTTGAATCATCACCATCAATAGTAACCACTATTAAATTAGTACAATCTTTTCTACCTATTTTTTGTTCAGGTAATACTTCTTGCGATATTGCATTAGCCTCATCAATTACTTCATCAGGAAAAACTGGATTAATATCATGCTGTAATAATATTGACAATACATCTACTCCTGGATCATCCTTATGTCCAAGTAATTGCATAATTTCTAAGTCAATTGTATGTTTAAGCATTTTAACAATTTTAAACTGCGCCTTTGTTCCTGACACCACTTTAAATTTTGATAAGTTTTTAACTACTATTCTTCCCTTCAAGCGTTCATCATCTAGCTCGACTTGAATAGCTCCCTTAAATACCTTAAAAGTACCAATACAAATATCAGTATTACGAGTAATTATTTTAACTACTTCACCTTCGTTACTCTCTAACTTAAATAACTTAACAACAACCTCATCTTTATTCATGGCACCTTTTAAATCATCTGGACTAATATAAATACTATGGTTTTCATCTAAATCTAGAAACCCAAATCCTTTTCTATTAATTGATATATTTCCTTTATAAATACCTGCTTGTATTGCAGTTAAAAAGAAGTTCTTTGGATTACGTGCTATTACATATTCATCTTCTAACTGATTTAATAGTTTGTTTAATAATACAAAATCGGATGTAGATGTTAAATTGAACTCTTTTGCTAATCTTTCAATATCATATGTACCCATCTTACCTGTTTCAATTTTTGAGTACAAACTATTTTTTAATTCTATCATTTCCATAGAGTTTCACCTCCCTCTCTTTTGAAAATAAAAAAGGCACATGGCCTTTCCTACATAATTCTCATTATTATTACAAGAACAAAGAATAGAATTCCAATACCTAATGTAAGGTTTGAAATAATCTTCTCAGATCCTCTTTCTTTCGTATTGGCAAATAGATTTAATCCACCGCTACCTGTAAAAGCACCTGAGATACCATCTGATTTTCCACTTTGTAGTAAAGAAAGAATAATTAATGCAGCGGATACGACCATCAATAAAATATCTAGCATAAACTTCTCCTCCTAGCGAATGATTCAAACATTGCTAAATAATTATAGCACATGAGGTACAATTTGCAAATAGGTACATTTCTATGTCCATAACCATTGAAATACCTTAATAAATAGACTAAAACAGCTAATAATCACATAAAACCTGCATCAAGCTCTTCTAACAAGTTTAATAAAGAACTGATTAAATACAAACCAGTTCTTACTCCAGATATTAAATCACATCTTCTCTTTATTTTTTAAACTCAAAGTAATAAGTTAAATCAATTTTTTGATCCTCTGCTTTTGCATCATTATCATCTAAGAATTTTTGGTATGCTTCTGTTTTCTCTAATGGTTTTTGATACATTATTGCATAGACACACATTTCTTCTATGCATTCATCTAACCCACCAATTGTTTCCATATTTTCCACAGAACTATCAGTAAACTCTGGTGACATCCTAAATGTTCTTATTAAGCTAGAACAACTTTTATCATCTACATTGCATCCTTCTTCCACATAATACAATGTCGCTCTATCCTCATTCTCTTCATGAGTAATGACAACTTGAAATTCTACTGGCACTTTATCAGAAATAGTAACATCTACATAATCATTTACTGTATAATGTCTTACACCATCAACTACACTGTATATTAACTCTTCATTTGGTTCTGTAATTTCTTCTTTTGGTGTTTCCTCTACTTGTTGATTCACTTTTGTTGTACATCCACCAATCAATACTGTGATTAGTAACAAGCATATTATTTTTTTCATATTTTCCCCTCTTCCTCCAACTAAATAACATCATTAACAATAGCAAAAATACACTTAATTAATCATTTATTCACTTCATTCAATATTCCTTCTATTAGTATCCATTTATATCTAACTGTTTCAAAATAACTTAAGTACTCAATATCCCTAAGAAAAATAATAGTAATAAAACTTTTTAAATATTATTATAACGTAATTTTGAATAAATATTTTAAATCTTATTTATATCATCAAATATTGATAATTGAGACTTCTTATAATTTGATTGATATCCACGTATTATTTGTTTCATATCAGTTATGATTCCATATTTTTTACATTCATCTACAAACATTTTATATTTCGTTTTAACAGTTGGAATTGCACATGAATAATTATCACGATACTTTTTTTGATATTTATCTTTAAGTCCTGGGAAATACTTATCTAATTTCTCATAGTAGTAATCTCGTTGATTCATTCTTAATGTAACACCAAATCCTGAATATATATATTTTACTCCACATTCATGCGCTCTTTTAACTAATTCTTTTATATTATCATCACTATCAGTAATCCAAGGTAATATAGGCATCATAAGAATACATGTATCAATTCCTGCATCACTAATTTTCTTTAATGCTTCAAATCGTTTTGAACTTACACATACGTTCGGTTCTATAATTTTACACAATTCATCATCCACTGTCGTGATAGTCATATTAATTAATACTGGACTATGTTCCTTTATTTCTTTTAATATATCTATGTCTCTTGTAACCAAATCACTTTTAGTTGATAATTCAAGTCCAAAACCATATGCATTAATTAGTTCTAAGGCATGCCTTGTAAGTTGTTCCTTTTCTTCAAATGGATTGTATGGATCACTCATTGCACCAGTACCTACAACTCCTTTTACTTTTTTTCTTCTTAGATCATCTCGAATAATACGTAATGCATCTTCTTTTGCACACACCTCATCAAAATTCTCTACATGATAACATTCACTTCTTGAGTCACAATAAATACAACCATGGCAACAACCACGATAAATATTCATATTATATTTAGCACCAAACCAAAAATCATTTTTGGCATTTGTAACTATTGTTTTTGCAGGAACTGTTTTCATACTATTCACCTCTATTCTATTATACTAGATATAACTTGACATCAATTGCCATGTTTACATAATTGCATAATAAAAACTCATCAACCGAAGTCAATGAGTTTCATGTTTTAACTATTTGTTTTTAACGTTGTAGAAAGCTTGACGTCCAAGATATTTTGCAACAGTTCCTAATTCGTCTTCAATACGGATTAATTGGTTGTATTTTGCAATACGGTCTGTACGAGACATTG
>NZ_JAVWFO010000047.1:0-13976 GCF_036641015.1 Anaerorhabdus sp.
GTTAAGAATGAAGGAACAATTGTAACAATTACCTTAGCACTTAATTTAAATGAAAATAATGTAAAGACTGAATAAATTGAAAGTATCCTAATAATAGGAACGGTTAAAAAACTATGCAAAATTTGCATTTTTATTAATATGTTACCATATACGTAACATTTGACATAAATTTTTATTCACAACAGCATAAATACTTTTATGCTGTACTCTTTGATTTAAACTCGGATAAAAATAGGTTGAGTTAGGAGACAAGATGAAATTTAAAACTACAACGGACTATGCAATAAGGATTATTTGCTATCTTGCAAAAGAAAACAAAGTAAAATCTTCAGAAGAAATTGCGAAAGAACTTAAAATACCATTAAGTTATATATCTAAAGTAACGAAAGACCTTAAAAGTGCTCAAATGATAAAAGCAATTGAAGGAATTCGTGGGGGATATAGACTGATTTGTGACGCTGAACAAGTTACTTTGTACGATGTAATTGTAGCAAGTGGCGACCAAATTATAATAAATAAATGTCTTTTGGATAAAGATTGTTGCACAAGAGATGCAAGTGAGCACTGCCAAGTGCGTGTTGCTTATGAAAAAGTTAGAACGACAATTATTTTAGAACTGAAAGGGATAACAATTAGTAGTTTAATCAATGTAGGGGGAAATAGTAATGATGAAAAACATTTTTAAAATTGTAATAGTGAGTATGATGGCGATAAATGTCCTGACAAGCCTAGAGGTACTTGGCGAAGAAAGTGAAGTAGTTATAAAAGAAGAAGAGGAAATAGTTGAAACAATAAACCAAATTACATTATCGCCATTAGATGATGAAATAATGAATCAGAAAATTGAAGTAGGTGATGATTCAAATCTCATTTTACCTAAAGAAATTAAATATAAAGTAATTAATTCAAATGAGGAATTCACTTTAAGTGAATGTCAATGGAAGTCGATTCCTGATTTTAATATAAATACACAAGGTAACTATATTTTTTATTTAGTTTTACCTGATAAATTTGCTTCAACTGATGAATTAAAAATAAGCGTTGATGTGATAATGATGCAGAATATCAGTGAGGAAGTGGAAGTTGAGGAAAATCCTCAATTAGCTATGAATATTTTAAACAATGTTTATAGTGTTAAAGATCATAATGAATTTAATACTGCAGTTTCGTTGATTGAGCAAAGTTCAACAGTTGAAGCTACGATTTTGTTAACTACTGATAACATAGATGTTGCTGAATTCTCAGGTATTGTTGGTAAAAAAATTACCATTAAGAGTTCTGATGGAAATTCATTCAGTCTATTAAACATGGGAACCAATTTAAAGGGTGATTTGGTACTTGATAATATAAAGGCATATAATTCTTATTCAAGTATATATGCGAATGGACATTTGTTTGAGACTACTGAATTTTTTTCGTCTCTTTTAGATAGCAATAATCAAATTACCACAATTAAAGCAATTTATGGTGGAGGAAACAAAGTTGATGTTAATACTTCAACTAAAATTATTCTTCGTGGAGGAAGATTTGCTAATTTATATGGCGGAGGATATGATGCGAATGTTAATGGGGATACCGATATCCTAATTGATTATCCGACATCAAGTACTGGTTTTATTGGAAATTTTTTTGGTGGAGGATTAGCCAGTTCAAAAAGTGATAAAACAAACCCAGTTGGTATAGTAAAAGGGAATGTAAATATTAATATTAGAAGCGGTTCTGTTGGTTATTTGTTTGGTGGCGGAGATAATCAAGCTGATGCAAGTTTAAATACAACAAGGGAACCAGCTAGAGTTTTTGGAGATATTAATTTAATAGTAGGATATGAAGGCGCTCCTAAAAATACAGCTAAAATTGGTACATCAATGAATAGTTGTGGAGGATCAAGACACTCAACAGTAAACAACATTAATGTGACACTACAAGCAGGAACTGTAAATCATGGTGTAAATAGTGATGGGTCATATAGTGGTGGCAGTGCTAGTACACTTGGCGCAGGTGAAAATGATGACGTTCTTGGTGTTATTAAATTTAATGTTAAAAACGGTGCTAAAATTGGTCGTGTTTTTGGCACAGGGGAAAATAGTGTAAATTCTATTGGTTCTGGTGGATCTAAAATTTATAATCAAAATAATGAAGAATATGCGATTCATATTGTTTATGATGATGGTGTAGTTTTTGATGCATCCTATCACAATAAAGCTCATGGGATTAATTTAGGTGGAAGTCAGGATTACTATGATGAAATTAAAGGCAATGCATTAATTGAAATCATTAGTGGAGACTTAGATTGTGTCGTTTTAGATAATGAAAATAATGGCAACAATAACTTCACAGGTCAGGCTACAATTTTGGTGAAAGGTGGAAGAGTTGGGCATTTTTGGGGAAATGAATCATTAATTGCAAATAGTAAAATTATATATTCAGGTTGTGGAGATAAAGATAATTATCAACAAACTGGTTATGTCTATCGCTTAGGCAATGTACTAATTGAGAATAAATCATTTGTTGAAATTGATAGCAAAAATTTTGAACAATTTGGTAAAGTTCAATTCCCCTTGCAAACAACACCTAATCTAACAATAATAGAAGATTCATCTTTAATAACTAGAAATTCTGAGACACAGCCTAAAAGTGTAGTTATGGATAAAGGTACATGGAGAGTTAAAGGCAAAGTTTGGGTACATGACAATATTAATTCGCAAAATAGTACAATAATTTTTGATCGATACTTCGAGACAGGATATAAGCATAGAGATGATGCAAACTATACGTCATTTACTAGTAATAATGACTGGGTTATAAATTGGTTTAATACAATAGGAGGTAGAGTATCAGGAACTTTAGTATCAGATGGTAGCCATTTTGCATTCAAAGAAAAAGTTGTAGTTACAAAAGAATTTAACGGAAGTAATAATGAATTTAGATTACCTGTTATTGAAAGCCTAAAAAATTATCCAAGTGGAAATATACCGATTCATGTTGAAGGAAAAGTAAATGGAGTTAATGAAATAACTACAGTAGATCCTGACAATTATCTACAAGAAAAGAAGCCCACAGTCGGAGATAATTATTTAATTAATTTAAAAGGCAATGATGAAAACTTTATATTGGGGAATACAGGGGCAGATTGTAAAGATTTATACTTAATGTTTTTAGATGATCCTAATAGCTCTTTAAATAATATGTGGGAAGTAGCTACAGGTAGAGTTGTTACCTTTGATAAAAATGGTGGAGAAATAGAAGCAAATCCTAAGAAAAGAGGTATTGAAATTACGGATATTAATGCAAACTATACAATCGATAAGTTACCTAAAAATCCTGAACGAAATGGATATATATTTGTTGGATGGAATACAAAAAGTGATGGAACAGGACAAGCGTTTAGTGAAAAAAGTTATATTTTGGAAAGTATGACAGTTTATGCTCAATGGAAGAAACAAATAACACCTACACCTGATATTCCAGGTGGAAATAATAATAATGAAGTATTTACGAAAGATGAATGTGGAAATATTTTCGATAAATGGGGGAATATCATCTACAAACAAAATGGTTGTATTTTGGATGAGGAATACAAAGTACCAAACACGAGTGTTAACTAGGTAATCTGTAGGTTTATTGATAAAGGATTTTAGGTAAATAAATATAATTCAAAAAACATAAGAGTATCTATATAAAAATATTACTTAATAATAGAAGGGGAATGATGATATGAAAAAAATACTTATATCACTTATGCTTGTAGTAACATTGGGTTTTTCAATGTTCAATTCCGTAGTTATTGCTGAATATACGGAAGAGCAGAAAAAAGAAGAAATGCAAATTGTTTGTGAAATTTGTGGGAACAAGATTGAGGAAGAAAATGATCAAATAGATGTAAATGATGAACATTCATGTACACATCTACATAGTGAAGAATGTCATTATGTAGAGCCTGTAGAAGGTAAGAATTGTACACATCAACATGATGATACTTGTTATGAAGAAAAGATAAATTGTATCCATGAACATAGTGATGATTGCTATTCGATGGATGGAGTGAGTGAAGAATCCAAAAAGATAACCTCTTGTAATCATCAATGTAGTGAAGAGGGTGGATGCGTAACAAAAGAATTGAATTGTCCTCATGTACACGATGAGAATTGTGGTTTTATTGAATCTGTAGATGGTGTTGATTGTAATCATATTCATACTGAAGAGTGTGGATATGATCCAACTGTAAAGTCAAAAGAGTGTCAACATGAGCAGATTACAACGCTCTTAGTAGATGCTACTGAAGGTCAAAATATTGATATCTTTGAAGCAACTACACAAAAAGATGTAAATAATATTATCTCTAAACTGTCGCAATCTACTAAAGATAATATTGTTATTACTATTAAAGGTAACAAACTAGATTTTAGTAATTTTTCTGGTGTAAATGGAAAAACTATTACTGTCAAATCAGATAATGCAACGGATCAAAATTTGAGAAATAAAAATACTTCATTACATATCACTACTGCGGAAATGTTAAAACTATCGGGGAATGTGATATTTGAAGACATTTTCATAAATTCAAAAACTATTTATGCACAGGGGCATGAACTCACTTTGGGAAAAGGTTTTGGTAGTGGTATAGATGGAAAAAGAAGACTAATTGTATATGGTGGAAGTGATAGCAATCTTACTGCAAATACATCTATTACTATTTTGGATGGTGTTTATAAACTTGTAGCTGGCGGAAATTCATCAGGTGTTTTAACAGGAAATACCTCTATTATTTTTGGAGGAAATGCAAGTTTTCCAACTGCTGAGGATAAAGTAGACACTGATGGTGGCGATAAAAAAAGTTATGAAACAAATAGTAATTATAATCTTTATCTTGCTGATAAAAGTAAGGAAATATGGGATGGTCCTTCGTGGGTAGGTACGAACTATGAATATGGTATTTTACCCTATGGAATATATGGTGGAGGTATCAATAGTAACACCATTGGAAATACCAGTGTTGAAATGAAAGCAGGTACTGTTTATCAAATTTTTGGTGGCGGTGCTGTTAGAACAAATCCAATTGCAATCAATGCGAATGAAAATGGTCAGGTAAGTGGAAATACCTTTGTATCTGTTACAGGTGGTGAGGTAAAAAGTATATATGGAGGAGGCTACAACGATATTTATGTTTCTTCCAGTTATGATACAAAAGAGACTGCTAATGAGGCGGATAGAGCAACTCGTGCTTCTGTAGGAGGAAATGCAACGGTAGTTGTAGGAGGAAATGCAATAATTCCTTCCACAGAAAAGGGGGAAGATGATGTTTCTGCTGGCTATGATATTCCAGCAGTACACGGTGGTTCTTTCCATTCGACTGTTTCAAATACTAAGGTCACAATTGGTGGTAATGCACAAATAAAAAGTGGAAATTCAAGCTCGGGATATGGCATCGTTTATGGCGCAGGAACAAATGATGTTGTGCTTGGCGGTACTTATGTTGAACTAATTGATGATGCAATTGTTGGTGATACTCGTAACATCATTTCAAATCCTATTATTACACAAAAAAGTTATGGTGCAATTACACCGCTAGGACGTACCACTGATTCTAAATGTTATCTAGGAGGAGCGATATACAGCTACGCAAGTGAAATTAAAGGACAAAATATTACAAGTGATAATGTAAAAAACGGAAAAAATTATTCTGCTGTGGCGATTGTCGTAGGTGGGAAAACCGACGTTCTTATGGCTGGGGTTAAAAAAAATAAGAATAAAAATACTAATGTACAAGGAAACGTATTCTTAGGACAATCAGGGGGATCCTTACAAGCAATTGAAGGAGGAAGTGTGAGTGGTAAAAAGATAGTTATTAATGGTGACCTTGACATAGATATTAGCGGAGGAACTCTTGATAAATATTTAATGGGACGCTATCCTTCAAATGGTAATAAAATTAGCGGCTCACTTAATTTAACGTATAGAACATGTGGCACTAATAGTGCTTATCAAAAAAGTCCTACGATTCTAATGTTCGATAATGTCAATGTAACAAAGAATTCTATTGTTGCCATCGATGGAAATTTCTTGAACATGGGACCTTTACAAGGTATTAATGATTTAAATATAGAAACAGATGCCATATTAGCTCTTGTTGCTAAGGATAATATTTTAGGGGATCTGACAGTGAATGGAACACTCAATATTGGACGTATTTTAAATAAACTTGGGGTAAAAACAGCTGCACTTACAGTGGATGGTACGGCAAGTGGAACAGGTAAACTATTACCGATATCCATTCCTCAAAAAGGTAGTCTAAATTATGGAGAATTTTCAGTGCCTGTTGTAAATGAAGAATATGTTTATGCTACTAAGGAAAATTCTACAATGATGCTAGAGCTTGGGGAAACTTCTGGAACTTTATATGTGGATCGTAAAGATAAAACTCAGGATCAATCTGTTTGGTTTATCAATGAGTTAATAACACCTACACCTGATATTCCAGGTGGAAATAATAATGATGAAGTATTTACAAAAGATGAATGTGGAAATATTTTCGATAAATGGGGGAATATCATCTACAAACAAAACGGTTGTATTTTGGATGAGGAATACAAAGTACCAAACACGAGTGTAAAATAGTTAATAAAAGCCACTTTGGTGGCTTTTTAGATTTATTGGGAGAACAAAGTGAATAAAATAAAAATATATTTTCAACGAATAACGATTGGTATTGCGTTAGTAATTTTTAGTTGTGGAATGCTATATTCTTTTACAATCTTACAAAATGAAAAAAAACCAGAAATTATCACTTCAACTGATTTAAATGAAGGCAGCCAAGAGTGGAGTATAAATAAAGAGATTAATACAGAATTCATTGGAAGTCTAAAATTTGAAAATGGACTTATTGAAGAAAATATAGTTCAAACTAAAGATAATGAAAAGTATCTAGCACTAAGTTGGGATTTAAAAGAATCGTCTCATGGTGCTGCTTTTATGGACTATAGAAATTCACAAGATGATCAAAATATGATTATATATGCACATTATGTATATAAGGATGAATCATTGATGTTTGGTCCATTACATCAACTAATACAACAAGAAAATTATGAAGAAAACAGTGTGATACATTTACAACTAGAAAATGAAATACGAAAGTATAAAGTGGCCTATGTATATTATTATGAGATGGATAATCCAACTCTAGAGTATTTTCACACAAATTATGATAAAGATTATTTTGATTTCTATTTGGAATCAATTAAAAATAAAGCATTTTATGATACGGGATTAGAGATTACAAAAAATGACAAATTATTAACGTTACAAACATGCGTTAGAGATCGAGAAGATTTGAGATTAATAGTTGTTGCAAAAGAAATTAGTTAAACATTAACTTTGAATTAAAATACAAATATACAGTACTACTTGCTTTAATGAAAATTAATCATCTGGATAATATAAAGTTACTATTAGTAAGTGAAATCATTGCAATGAGAATATAAAATGTATTTCAGTTTACACTTTTGCTAATTTGTATCATTAAATAAACAATATCTAGTGTCATTAACCTCATAAACATGGTATCCTTAAATACATAAGGTATATAATTAATGTATTGAATAATGTGTATATAGTAATTAATTCTAAAAATATTTGACTTTGTTGAAATGTATCTAGTATTACTGGCAGTGATTGAGTTCGAGAGTCAAAATGATAGAATATAATTATAATAATACACAAAGATTATTATTTGAGAGGTCTGCTTTGTGAAAAATAAGAAAATTATCATTATTGCTCTAACCTTTACATTATTAACATTCCTAATGGTTGCGTTTATTACACACAATTATAATTTTACTATGTACATACAAAATCATATTGTTGGGCACTTAGAAGAGATACTAGCTCCAAATGAAGTCTCATTTGAGTTACAAATAAATGAACAAGTCAAAAAAGTTTATACAATTGCGGATATTTTTGCTCAAGGTGATGAATTAGGTAGCGATGATCAGCTGGTTGTTTTGAAATCAGTAGTCGAAAATAATGGTCTTGAAAATTGTTTAATAGTGTATCCTGATGGCAGTGCAGTAAATCAAGATGGTATGAAATACTATAATTTAAATAATGATGATTTTTTTGAGTCCACTATGAATGGTAAGTTTTTTATTTCAAGTCCTACGCAATCATTGGTAGATCCCACAAGAAATGTGATGGTGTTTGCTTCTCCAATTATTAAAAACGATAATGTAATAGGTTCAGTAGTATACTCTTGTTGGTGTGACACTATAACATCAATGTTTAATTTATCCTTTTTAGATGGGCAAGGTAAAATAGCCATAGTAGATGAAACAGGAAATTTATTAATAGGGAACATATCATATGTTAATTCAAATGATAATCTATTAAACTATTTTAAATCAATATGCGATCATGCAGATCATTTGCCAGAAAATTGCTCAATATTAAAAGGTAACCGTGGAGTTTTTAATGTTGAAGATAACAATGACGATTCGAATTTAATAGTTAGTTATGTAAAATTACAGACTGGTAATTGGTATATGATGTCCATTGCTCCACAGTTAGCGGTTACTAAGTCATTCTCGGGAGTATTTTCCGAACAAAATAAAATGATTTTTGTTTTAGTATGTTGTATTTTAGTATATGGAGCAGTTTTATTGTTTATCGCATTTAGTGATAGAAGAAGTGTTGATAAAATGACAGGAGCTATGTCACGGAATCATTTTATAAGAAAAGCTAAAGCAATGCTAAAAAAGAATTCTTCTAAAACATATGTATTTATCAAATTAGATGTAAGAAACTTTAAAATAATAAATCGTGTACATGATTTTGAAATAGGTAATAAAGTAATTGTTAATATGGCAAAAGCACTAGAGTATGTAGTTAAGAATAATAATGGATTATTTTGTCGTATTAGTATAGATAATTTTGCACTTCTATTGCCATTTGAAGATAGAGAAAAATTGGCGATGACAAGATCAATATTCATTAATATGTTTAGAGAACTTATGGGTAAAGATTTTAATACGATAGTAGAATTTCCAACAGGTGAATATATAGTTACGCCAGAAGATCCTGGTAGATATAATGTATTTGAAATAATGGAAAAGATTAATTTTGCGCATAAAAAAGCTAAATTAAGAAATGGAAATATTATTACAGATTATTATCAAGATTTAGAAAAAGAAGCAATTGAACAAAATGAAATTGAAAATAAAATGAATAGTGCATTTATAAATCAGGAATTTAAAATGTACTTACAACCAAAGGTATGCTTGAATGATGGCAGAGTTTGTGGTGCAGAAGCATTAGTTAGATGGCATGAAAATGATAAAATTATAAGTCCAGCAGTATTTGTACCATTGTTTGAGATGAATGGATTTATAGCGAAAATTGATTTCTACATATTTGAGCAAGCTGCTAAGTTTTTAAAGAAGATGATTGATAATGGTTTAGACCCAATCAAAATTTCAATTAATTTTTCTAGAATACACTTGAATAATGAGGACTTTGTTGCTCAATTAAAAAGTATTGTAGATAAATATAATGTTCCTTATCAATACTTTGAAATAGAATTAACGGAAACAATTGTCTTTGAAAATGTAAATAAGATTATAAAGCTTATTGATGATTTACATCATATTGGATTTACAATGTCGATGGATGATTTTGGAAGCGGCTATTCTAGTTTGGCCTTATTAAAGGATATAGATGTAGATGTAATAAAAATTGATCGAGCATTCTTTTTAGATACCATGAATAATGAGCGTGCTAGGATTGTTATATCCAGTATTATTGATATGGCAGCAGAGCTTAAAGTTAGAGTTGTAGCTGAAGGGATAGAAACAGAGGCACAAGTTCAAATACTTAAGGATCTTAAGTGCGATGTAATACAAGGATTCTATTACTTTAAACCGATATCTTCAGATGATTTTGATTTTGAAATATTGGATAAATATTATTAAAAATATAGAAAAGAGAAGATATGAGGAAATTATTTTGTGAAATATCTCCACTTACATATAAAATTTCTGTGGAGAAAGAAAGAACACTTAGAATTTGCAAAGATTTCATTTCCAATGTTCTTTTTGCTGAGGAAAAAAGTGATGACATACTACCAATTGTAATTAACAAACACAATTCATTGATAAGAAGAAAACTAGGAAATGTTGATATGGAGTTACAAGAAAATAAAGCAAATAACTTATCTTTGGCAGCACCTATGATTAATAAAATATGCATTAAACCGAATGAAGTATTTTCATTTTGGAAATTAGTAGGAAAACCTACTGAAAGAAAAGGTTATAAATCAGGTCTTACAATTTCAGGTGGTAAGAGTAGTAGTGGAATAGGTGGAGGAATGTGCCAGTTTACTAATTTAATTCATTGGATGGTATTACATACACCACTAACGATAATTGAACATCATCACCATGATGCATATGATTTATTTCCTGACTTTAACCGACAAATTCCGTTTGGAACAGGAACATCGATTATGTACAATTATCTTGATTATCGTTTCAAAAATGAAACAAAAAATACATATCAAATTATTGTTTATTTAACTAATGACTATCTTTGCGGGGAAATTAGGTGTGATAGTAAATTAAATGTTAAGTATCACATCGAAAGTGAAGATGAATATTTCTCTAAAGAAGGAGATGATGTTTACCGCAATGGTAAAGTATTTAGAAAAGAAATTGATGTTAAAACAGGTAAATGTATTAATAAAGAATGTATTAGAATAAATCATGCAAAAGTAATGTATGATACAGTAAATATCAAGATTGGAAAATAAAAGAAGTTATCATTCTGTGATAACTTCTTTAAAGAATATACGCTCAAACAATTGTTTAAATACTTGGATTCCTGGGCCTAAACAGAAAGCGAAGATAAATGAACATACACCCAATTGAGCTCCAAGTAAGAATCCAAGGAACAATGCTGAGATATCTTGAACCATTCGACCAGTTGAATACTTAATATTAGGGAATTTTATGTTAACTAAATGAGCAAGCGAATCCCACGGTGCTTGTCCAAGGTTACCAGATAGATATATACCACAACCAGTACAAACGATTATAATTGCGATAAACATGATTATAAAGCGAATTGGCAAAGAAAGAACAGGTAGATTAGCGATAAAGAATTGTGATGCATATTGGATAACGTAGCCTACACCTAGCATATTTACAAAAGTTCCTAAGTGAATAGTTTTGTGATCAATCATGAACATTGGAATAAATAATAATGCATTACCAAGTGCAATACAATTACCTAAACCAATATTAGCTATATTATTAATACCGCTAAAAAAAGTTGTGCTTGGATCTATTCCTAAGTCACAATAAACAGTTAGCCCAATACCGATACCAATGATGATATTACCTAAAATAACGAAAAAAACTCTTTTTGCCATAACTATACCTCGATGATAATTATATCATGCAATTTTTGTAAAGATATATAAAAATGTGCCGAATAGGCACATTAACGTTCTGTAGCAAAAAAGAATAACGCAACTGTTCCAGGACCTGAATGTGAACCGATAACTGGTCCGATATTACTTAGAATGATATCTTTTACAGATACTAATTCAATGATTTTATTGGCTAGGTATTGTGCATCTTCTAGTGCATCAGCATGAGAAATGAAAATTACTTGTTCTTGTGGATTGGTAATTGTATCTGCTAGCTTATCCGCTAAGGCATTTAATGATGCTTTTCTACCGTGGGATTTAGATACATTAATCAAATGTCCTTCATTATCAACGTGTAGTACAGGTTTAATTTTAAGGGCTGTACCCACAAGTGCTACAGTACCTGAAATTCTACCTCCACGTTTAAGAAATTGCAGATCATCTACTGTGAACCATTGTGCCAAATTTAACGCATTACTATTAAGCCATCGTTCATTTTCATCAATACTTAAGCCATTTTCTTGATTTACTAATCCTTGATAAACAAGTAAACCTTGTCCAGCACTTGCTGCCAAGGAGTCGACAATAATAATTTTTCTATCTGGATATTTTTCCATTAATTCATTTTTGGCTATTAAACTTGATTGAAGTGTGCCACTTAATCCGGATGAGAAACCAATATATAATATATCTTTTCCTTCTTTTAAAACATTTTCAAATTCTATTTTAAAAGATTCTGGGTTTATTTGCGATGTTGTTGATGTACTTCCATTTTTTAACCTTGTATAAAATTCTTCCACACTCATATTTTCAAAATCTTTTGTATGTAAGAAAACTGTTGATTCTAAGTTGACTTGCATTGGTAAAATAATAATAGGGTATTTTTCGTAAATTGTATTTGGTAAATCACAGGTACAGTCAGTAATAACTTGGTAATTGGTCATAAATCCTCCTCGATAATATACTTATATCATGCACTATTCTTTTTTGCTTTTCAACTAATGTGTTTTTCATTGTACATAACATTTATATGTTTTATAATATTTAGGTATGCCCCTATAGTTAAATGGATATAACAAGATCCTCCTAAGATCTAGTTACCAGTTCGATTCTGGTTGGGGGTGCCATGCTAATTGAACGAACCTGTGTCAACCACACAGGTTTTTATGTGCCTATAAAGATTTTAGGAAATTGCACTTCTTTTGCGAATAAATGAGTAGAAGGGAGTACAAATGAAAGAAAATAATAGTGTGTTTTTTGAAGATGGAGTGATATCTGTAGAAGTAACTCTAGAACAAGATACAGTATGGTTAAGTTTGGATCAATTGCAGACTTATTTGAAAGAGATAGAAGTGTAATAGGAAAACATATTAGAAAAATTTTTGCTGAATGCGAACTAGATAGAAATTCAGTATGGGCAAAATTTGCCCATACTGCCCTAGATGGTAAAAGTTATAATGTAGATTTTTATTGTTAATGTCAATATATAAAGCACCAAAAATGATGGTTTAAGAGTTACCAGAAATGGTAGAAGAATCAGGGGAAGACTCAATCATAGAAACCTTATCTTTTGTACGATAAGAACGACCCGTAATATTGATGACATGAGAGTGATGTAAAAGACGATCGAGAATGGCATTAGCTAAAACATTATCGCCAAAGATTTCACCCCATTTTGATAAAGCTTTATTTGTTGTAATAATTGTTGAATTTTTTTCATATCGTTTGGTAATTAATTGAAAGAGTAAGTTTGAAGACTCTTCATCTAAGGGTAAAAATCCTACTTCATCAATAATAAGCAGTTTATATTTAGCGAAGAATTTAAGACGTGTTTCTAAGCGATTTTCTAAATGTGCTCTTTTAAGCTGTAAGATTAAATCATTACAATTAATGAAATACGTAATATTTCTTCCTTTAGCTGCTTCAATTCCGATGGATGTTGCTAAGTGAGTTTTACCGACTCCAGGGGTTCCAATAAAGAGTATATTTTCTTTGTTTTTAAGAAATCGTAGATGTTTAAAGTCAAGGAGCTGTTCTTTATTTATACTCGGTTGATATGAAAAATCAAAATCATCGAGGGTTTTAAGATATGGGAAATTGGCTACTTTTACACAGGCACTCATCGTTCTCTCATCACGTAAAGCCATTTCTAAACTTGTTAACTCATATAATGCATCGACAACTTGTTTATTTCCTGCTGCGATGTAATCCAGATATGTTTCTAAATTTTCTCTTATTTTATCCAGTTTTAACGTTTCTAAATTATTTAATAACTTATGATAATTTGTTGCACTTGTCATTGTTTTCCTCCTAATTGTTCCAATAAGGCTAAGTTTTCTTTTGCTACTTCTTCGATATCAATCTCTTTGTTATAGATTGATTTTTTTAAAGCCTCTCGATAGTGATCCTCGCGATAATTAAATGGCTGTTGACTTATTGTGTGTACCGTAATTAATTCTGTGTTAGAATACAAATACAGTTTGTCTTCAATGTTAAGTATCTTGACTCGTTGATTGATAAACTGCGGTGGAACGGAATATCCTTTTCCTTTGTAGGT
>NZ_JAVWFO010000048.1:0-13859 GCF_036641015.1 Anaerorhabdus sp.
ACCCACGTAGTCAGCTTGGAAGGCTGAAGTTCTACCATTGAACTACATCCGCATATTTGATTTAAAGAATGGTGTCCCGGAGAGGAATCGAACCTCCGACCCACTGATTAAAAGTCAGTTGCTCTACCACCTGAGCTACCGGGACAAAATTAATAAATTGGCTGGGGCACCTGGGATCGAACCAGGGAAATGTCAGAGTCAAAGTCTGATGCCTTACCGCTTGGCTATGCCCCAATCAAATGCTTCTAACCGCGTTTATATCTTTATGTTTCTGCCCGAGAAAGTCTTGAGTAGAAAAATGGTGGAGAGGGGCAGATTCGAACTGCCGAACTCTAAGAGAATTGAGTTACAGTCAACCGCGTTTAGCCACTTCGCTACCTCTCCAAGTTTAAATAAATGGTGCCGACTATAGGAATCGAACCTACAACCTATTGATTACAAATCAATTGCTCTGCCAATTGAGCTAAGTCGGCATGTATGTTGAGGGCGGTTTCTTAATCCTCTATATAAACTTGATGCAATCATAAAAATGGTGGAGGTTAACGGGCTCGAACCGCTGACCCTCTGCTTGTAAGGCAGATGCTCTCCCAACTGAGCTAAACCTCCAGGTATTTTTAGTGCTTACTTAATATATCATACCACCTAAACCAAGTCAACACATTAATGGAAATTTTTTTACTTTTTTGTTATACTCTTTTTATTGAAAGGGTTATTAGTAAATATTGACAGGTTTGTCTTATTTAGTATACTAGGTTTTTTTAAATGTTAAAAGTATTTAATACAGATGCTTTATCAAGAAATCAACGTTTCCAAAGAGCATTACTAGCAGGTATTGTCGCTACCATTGTTTTAATGGTTGCTTATGGTTTATTAGCACAAATGTTACGTATTGAATTTTCATATGTATTCCTATTAATAGGTTATGCAATTGGATGGGCTATTCGTACCTATGGAAGAGGAGTTCAATTAAAATTCTCTATCCTTGGAGCCGTTTGCGCTGTAATATGTTTTATAGGTGCAGATATGATTAACTACTTTGGATTTGGAGTATTTACAAATATCAGCTACTTTATCGCTGCATTCCAAACATATTTAAGAATTCTATTAAGCTTTAATTTTAATTCGCTATTGGGATTATTATTCCGTGTTGGTGGTGTATACGCAGCATTTTATAGTTCAAGAATAGTATAGGAGATTAACATGTATAGAGAAAGTTGGGTTGAAATCAACCTTGATGCATTAAAGAATAACTTTAAGTATATTCAAGAAAAATCAAAAAAAGATTTGATTTGTGTTATTAAAGCCAACGGATATGGTAGTGGCGACCAACATATCGTTCAAACCGCAATAGAATCAGGCATAAAGTTCTTCGCTGTATCTAGCCTTGATGAAGCCTTGGTTTTACGAAATGAAGGATGCCAAGAAAAAATATTAATTCTTGGTTATGTTAACCCAAACGATATCGATTTATGTATTCAACATCAAATCTCTACAACAATTGTATCACTTGAATGGCTTAAGGAAATCATAAAAAAAGATCCCAAAGGACTGCATATACATATAAAAGTCGATACTGGTATGAATCGTATTGGAATTAAGAACATTGATGAGTGTAAAGAAGCATTAAACCTTTGTTTAGAAAACGATATTATTCCAGAAGGAATATTTACTCACTTTGCTTGTTCTGATGACCCTGACATGGAAATGACTAAATGTCAGTATGAAAAGTTTGTTACCTGCGTTACCGCTTTAAATTATAAGTTCACTTATATTCACTGTGATAATTCTGACGCTTTATTATCGTTTCCTGAGGGTTTTACCAATATGGGGCGTCTTGGTATATCCATGTACGGAATCAGCGCTCACGATCAAAATTTAGAGCCTGTATTCTCACTTTATTCTACAATCGCATGCATCAAAGAAGTAAATAAGGATGAAACCATTAGTTATGGTGCAACTTATACAACTACAACAAACGAAATTATAGCTACTTTACCAATCGGTTATGCTGATGGATGGCTCAGAAAAAATCAAGGGCGTTGTTTATATATTGATGGCGAATTAGCCCCAATAGTTGGTAGAATATGTATGGATCAATGTATGATTCACACTAAAAAATTCTACCCAGTTGGAACTAAAGTAGAATTATTTGGAAAACATATACCCGTTCAGGAAGTAGCTTTAGATTTAGAAACTATTCCTTATGAAATACTAACAAACTTAAGTGAACGTCTAACCCGTGTATATATCAAAGATAACAAAGTTATTGATGAAAACAATGCACGACTTGAAAGATCTCAAAGATAAAACCATCTTACGATGGTTTTTTTAGAATTCAATTTGCATTAATATTTCTTCGTCACGTGATAAAACAATAAATTCATCTTCTGTTAATACACCATAACTTCTATCATATCCACCTTTTGGCATAGTTATTGAACCTGGGTTTAAAACAATTATCCCCTCTTCACGATCTGCCCTAGGAATATGTGTATGACCACTTAAAATAATATCTATATTTACAAGCGGTAAATTTAAATGACCATGAGTCATCATTAACTTTCGTTTACCTAAGTCAAAAACATGTCGATCTTCCATCATCGAAAATTCTAGTACCATTTGATCTACTTCACTATCACAGTTACCTCTTATCGCAATTATTTTGTCTTTAATTGAATTCAATAATGGTATTACCGCTTTAGGATTATAATCTTCAGGTAAATCATTTCTTGGCCCATGGTATAAAAAGTCCCCTAAGCATAAGCATTTATCGGCATTAGTTTCCACTAATTTCTTTAACATAAATTCAACGGATTCCAATGATCCATGAATATCTGAGAACACTAAGTATTTCATATAATTGTCTCCTTTATGTATTTATTATAATTTAATTTTACTGACATTTCAAAAGATACGCTGTATAATATTACTGCTTAAGAAAAGTGATCTTTATGACACTTATTCAATTACTAAGCATTTAACTAAATGATTTCTTGTTCATTGCATTCCGCTAAGGAAGTGATAGGAGGTACTTATGAAATCAACACAACTTAAGACATTTGTCTATTTAGCTTTTTTTATCGCAATTGAAATTGTACTGATGCTTACACCCCTTGGATTTATTCCAATTGGTGTCATTCGCGCAACGACTTTGCACATTCCAGTAATTCTTGCCGGTATTTTACTAGGTTCAAAGTATGGTGCCGCTGTTGGATTTGTATTTGGTTTAATGAGTTTATTCATTAACACTACTCAACCAACAATTACATCATTTGTATTCTCACCTTTTGTATCAATTGGTGGGACAAGTGGTAACTTTGCAAGTTTGCTTATTGTGTTTGGTCCTAGAATCTTTTTAGGATTCTTTAGTGGATGGTTGTATCAGTTTTTTAATCGCCTAAAATGGAATTCTACATTAAATGTTTCTCTAACCGCCATTATTAATACATTAATTCATACGGTATTAGTTATGGGTAGTATCGCTCTATTTTTTGGTCAACCTTACGCTGCGGCAAAAGGAGTCACCATAAATGGTCTTATCAATTTAATATTAGTTGTTATTTCAACAAATGGCATAGCAGAAATGATTTTAGCTGCTATTGTCGTTACTGCTTTGTATAAAGCATTAAGCCCTATGCTAGAGAGGAAATAATTATGAGTAAATGTATTGTTGTCGGTGTAACTGGTGGTATTGCAGCATTCAAAACCTGTCAATTAGTAAGTAACCTTAAGAAAAAAGATTACGATATCCACGTAATTATGACCAAAAATGCCACTGAATTTGTTTCTCCTTTAACATTTGAAACACTTAGTGGAAATCGTGTCAGTATAGACACTTTTGATCGTAATTTTGAATACAATGTACAGCATATATCTTTAGCCAAAAAAGCAGATTGTTTTGTTATAGCGCCAGCTACTGCAAATGTGATTGCTAAAATTACTCACGGTCTAGCAGACGACATGCTTACTACCACATTTCTAGCCGCATCTTGTAAAAAAATAATATGTCCCGCTATGAATACAGGTATGCTTAATAATCCTGTTACAATTGAAAATATTAATAAATGCAAAGAATTAGGTTATACCATCATCGATGCTGAAAGTGGACTTCTTGCATGTGGTGATGAGGGCAAAGGAAAACTCGCAAACATCGACATCATCGAAGAAGCTATTGAATTTGCAATCAGTCCAAAACCTTTATTGGGTCAAAATATTTTAGTAACAGCTGGTCCTACACAAGAAGCAATTGATCCCGTACGTTTTATTACAAACCACTCTAGTGGAAAAATGGGTTATGCCATTGCAAAAGCAGCTCGCAATTTAGGAGCTAATGTTACTTTAATTAGTGGTCCGTGTAATTTAACACCAATAAATTTAATAACAAACATTAATATAACTAGTGCTGATGATCTATTTATCAAGATGAAAGAATTAGCGATGGAACAAGACTGTATTATTCAAACAGCTGCAGTTGCTGATTACACAATTCCTAATCCTGCTATTCAAAAAATAAAAAAGAATGATTCATCACTTACATTAGATTTAGTAAAGACCGATGATATCTTGTTATACCTAGGTCAAAACAAACAACCAAATCAAATTCTTTGTGGTTTTGCAATGGAAACTGAAAATCTAATTGAAAACGGTACAAAGAAATGTATAAATAAGAACTGTGACCTATTAATTGCAAATAGTTTAACTACTATTGGTGCTGGTTTTAAAACTGACACAAACAAAGTTACAATTATTCGTCCAAGTGAAACTAAAGAAATTGAATTAATGAGTAAAGAAAAATTAGCATATGTAATTTTAGAAGAATGCTATAGAGGTAAAATCAATGTTACTAACAATTGATGTCGGAAATACAAATATTACAATGGGTATCTTTGATGGTGATACTTTAGTAGGTAATTTTAGACTTACAACTAAAACCCCTAGAACATCTGATGAATATGGTATATGCCTAAGTACACTATTAGATAAATACCACATATCGAGTGAACAAATCGAAGATGTAATCATATCTAGTGTTGTTCCTAAAGTAATGTATTCATTAAATAGTTGCATTATAAAATATTTAGATAAAATCCCTACCATTATTGGTCCTGGTGTAAAAACAGGTATCCAAGTGAATTCAGATAATCCAAGAGAAGTTGGTGCAGATAGAATTGTCAATGTTGCTGCCGCATATCACACTTATCATCAAGCATGTCTTATTATTGACTTTGGAACTGCCACAACATTTGATTATGTATCAGAAAAAGGTGTCTTTGAATATACTGTAATCTCACCAGGTATCGAAATCAGTGCCCAAGCATTATGGAATCAAACTGCTAAACTTCCAGAAATTGAGATTGCTAAACCAGAGCATATCCTTGCTAAGAATACAATTAACGGAATGCAATCAGGAATTGTTTACGGATATATTGGACAAGTAGAATATATAGTAAAACAAATTTTAAAAGAACTTGGCAATATAAAAGTAAAAGTCATAGCTACTGGTGGATTAGGTAAAATCATTTACAATGAAACTGATTTAATAAATGTATATGATCCTGATTTAGCTTTTAAAGGTATGAAAATTATTTACGAAAGAAACAAAAAAATATCAGAGTAATAGCCTTACAAAGTCTTATCATGAATATGTGATAAGATTTTTTTCTTCACATAAAATTCAAATAAAACACACTTTAATCTCAAATTCATCATTTAACCTTAATATACATTACTAAGGGAGAATAGTATGAACAAAATAAATATTAAACCGATTCAACACCTACCAAAAAAGATAAGAATTATTATGGTACTTGTTACTTTGTTATGTATTGGAATTCTAAGCACAACCATATATAACAAAGTTTTTGCTAAAACAAAAAGCAACTCAAAAGTACAAGAAAATTACACAAGGACAATCAGATTAACTAAAAATAGTTTAGAAGATACCGTAAGTGCTACTGGTAATATTGAAAGTCAAGAAACAAGTAATGTCACTTCAAATGTTGAAGCAACAATTAAAGAAGTATTAGTTAATGTTGGTGACACTGTTAATGAAGGCGATATTATTTGCACATTGGATTCATCTGAACTAGACAAGAAAATCGCTAAAGCAAAAGAAACACAAACAACATCAAAAGAAACAAATCAAACAAATTATGATAATGCACTTGCAGCTAAAGAAACAGCGTGGAGTAATTTTAGCAAACAACAATCAATAACCGATAGTGCTAACGTTGCCTATCAAGCCGCATTATCTGAGTATCAAACAGTCGAAAACTCTATAACTAATCAACAAAATTTATACAATAGTGCAGAAAGTAACCTACAAACAAAAGGAATTACTTTAAACCAAAAAGAAGGTGCATGTTTAGGCGCTGGTTACACATCAGATTGTAGTGGTGCTGATACAAATTCAGCTTTATACACCGAATATACTCAAGCTAAACAAGAATACGATGCAGCTAATGCAACATATAAAGAAGCACAAACAAACTTAGAAAACGCTAAATCAAATTCTAACTACCAAGAATTACACAACACAATGACACAAGCTAAATCAACATATGAGAATGCTAAATCACAATTAGATAAACTTACTGAATCCTTTAGTAGCGCTGATGCCAAAGTAAACGAAACATACAAAGTTCTAAATTCAAGCACATCTAGTTCTACTGATTTAGAAGATTTATTGGAACAATTAGAAAACTATACACTAAAAGCTAAATCCAGTGGGAAAGTAACCTCATTAAATGCAACCGTTGGTAGTAAAGCAAGTGGAACAATTGCAACAATCCAAAATACCAATTCTCTAAAAATAACTTTCTCTATCGATGAATATGACATTCAAAAAGTGTCTGTTGGTATGATTGCAAGAATTACAAGCGATGCCGTAGATGAAGAATTGAGTGGTATAGTAACACAAATCTCTCCTGTTGCAACAGCTGGAGCACAAGGTTCATCTAGTGGTTTCCAAGTAGAAGTTGAAATAACCTCATCTAATAGTTCATTGTTGATAGGAATGAGTGCTAAAGTAGAAATACTAATTTCTTCTACTGATGATGTATTCACTGTTCCACTTGATGCTATCGAGGAAAAAGATGATGGCACTTCCGTAATTTACGTTAAAAATGAAGCAGGAGAATTCATCGAGACCCAAGTAACTATTGGTAATAAAACAGATTATTACGCTGAAATATCAGGTGCAACCATTAAAGAAGGTTTAGAAGTACGCGCAAGCGCAAATGAAGAAGAAGCAAATGTTAACGAAAGTGAAAGCTTTGAAATGAATACCGAAGTGCAAGGCGCAATAACTATGCCTGAAATGTCTGGTAGTCAAACTCCACCAAACGGCGGAGGACAACGTCCATGATAAATTATGAAACTCCAATTATTGATTTAGATAATATTATTAAAAAGTATTTTATTGGTAAACCCAATGAACTCGAAATATTACATGGTATAAATCTCAAAATATATCCAGGTGAATTTGTTGCTATAGTTGGTGAATCAGGCTCTGGAAAATCAACATTGATGAATATTATTGGTGCATTAGATAGACCAACCGAAGGGGAATATATATTAGATGATATTCCAATTTCCACCATAAAAGATACAGAAATTTCTAAAATTAGATGTCAAAAAATTGGATTTATTTTTCAAACATTCAATTTAATCGGTAAACTATCTGCCCTTAAAAACGTCCAATTACCTATGCTTTATGCTGGCATGAGTAAAAAAGAAAGCAATAAACGAGCAAAAGAATTATTGGAGTTAGTTGGAATGAAAGATCGAATGAAACACCAACCAAATGAACTATCTGGCGGGCAAAAACAAAGAGTTGCAATCGCAAGGGCAATCAGCAATAATCCAACCCTACTGCTTGCAGATGAACCTACTGGTGCACTTGATTCATCTACATCAAGATCTATCATGGACTTATTTCATAAATTACATCGAGAAAAGAAGATGTCTATTGTATTAATCACACACAGTCAAGAACTTGCAAAAGAAACAGATCGTATTATTACTTTAAAAGATGGAAATATTATTAGCGATCGTATTGGGGATGGATATCATGAGTATTTGGGATAACATACTTCTAGCATTGCAAAGTCTACGTGTTAATAAAATGAGAGCCTTATTAACTATGTTAGGAATCATTATAGGTATAAGTGCTGTAATAGCAATCGTTACTTTAGGAAATTCAATGACATCTTCGATTACTGATTCTATGTCTAGTTTTGGTATTTCCAACGTAAATGTTTCATTGGTTGAAAAGAATTCATCAAACTCATCGAATTCAACTTCTATAAGAATGTTTACTAAGACTAGCTATTCTGATGAAGACTTAATTTCAACTGATATGATTAATGAATATAGATCAGCTTTCAAAGATCAACTTAAAGCCATATCGCTAGCTGAAGGCGGATCACAATCTAAAATCACAAAGAATCAAAACACCGCTACTGTGAATATGATAGGTGTCAATACAGACTATTCTATTGCCAATAATATCGAAATGATAACTGGCCGATTTATTAATCAAGAGGATTTAGATTCAAACAGACAAACCTGTATCATATCTAACGAATTTGCAAAAGATATTTTTGGTTCAAGTGCAAATGCTGTTGGGCAAACAATAGACGTTTCAATTAATGGTTTTACCAAAACACTTACGATAGCAGGTGTCTACAAATACGATTCAAATGGACAGGTAATGAGTTCATCATCTATTACAACTGACTGTTATCTACCAATAACTACTTTAAAGCAATTTTCAAATTTGCAAGATGGATATAGTAGCTTTACAATAGTCGCTAATAACGAGGTAGATAGTACAACTTTCTTAAATCAAACTACATCATTCTTTCAAAGTTACTATACATTAAATGATTCATATACTGTCTCTGCATCAAACATGGAAAGTATGCTTGAATCAATGACTGAAATGTTATCAACAATTACTTTAGCAATCGCAGCAATTGCAGCAATCAGTTTACTTGTTGGTGGTATTGGAGTTATGAATATCATGTTAGTATCAATTACCGAAAGAACAAGGGAAATAGGCACTCGAAAAGCCTTAGGTGCAACTAACACAAATATCCGTTTACAATTTATTGTTGAGGCCATGGTCATTTGCTTAATTGGCGGATTAATGGGAGTTTGCATTGGAATTGCATTAGGAAGTTTTGGTTCATCACTACTTGGTTATCCTGCAAAAACAAGTATATCAGCGATTGTAATTTCAGTTTTATTTAGTATGAGTATTGGTGTATTCTTTGGATACTATCCTGCCAATAAAGCTGCTAAGATGGATCCAATCGATGCACTACGTTATGAATAAAATATTAAAAGCAACGACCTAAATCGTTGCTTTCTTTGTATATGTTTACTCTTCACTATCATCACTTAACACTGGCATTTTTACACCAGCAGGAAGTGGATTTTTCTTTCTCATAATATAATAGATAATGAAAGGTATAAATAATGTAACTATAAAACTTACTGATAATATTGTTATATATGTCGTTGATACACCAGGACCTGATAATTGTGATGGTGGTACAAACGAAATTGCAAATCCAACAATTGATAATATTAATCCAGAGAATCCTATAATTAAACGTACAACTTTACTCTTAGAGATTTGGAATGCACGTGGTAAATCATCGTGTTTTAATACTAACTTGATATATGCAATAAAGAAAATAATATAAGCAATAATATAAATTACTACTGTTAATGAAATTGCAGTGAAGAATGATAAGTTATTATTCCCTCCACCACCAAATGTTAAGATAGCTGTCCAAATAGTAACTATTACTCCTTGTAATAATAAGAATTTAGTTGGAACGCCTTCTTTATTTGTTTCTGATAATGATTTTGGTAATAAGCCTTGTTTACCAGCAACTTGCATTCCCCAAGAAGGTCCTACAACCCATGCTGATACTTCAGCAATAACACCACCAGCAATTAGTAAAGCTATGATTCTTACAACCCAATCTAGGCCTTTACCAAAGTGTGCTAGTAATCCACTATAACCTTGTAATACACCTGTTGATAGTCCTAGTTTATCAGCTGGAACTACTGCTCCAATTGCTACACCACCAATAGTGTTTAAAATAATTGCTAATAGAACTAATCCAAGAATTGCTAATGGATAGTCACGTTTAACATTTGTCATTTCATTAGCATGTGATGCTGATGCTTCAATACCTGCATAAGCTAGAATGAATGACACGAATACTACTAGAGTATTTAATTTAGTGAAATCTGGAATCATAGAACTTAGTTCTAGTGACATACTACTCTTACCACCTGTAGCAAAATAACCAATTGCTAAGATAAATAGAATGACAGCTGGAATTAGAATACCAATACTGAATCCGATTTTTGAAATTTTAGCAGTTAACTTTGTACCTTTGAATTGTGACAAAGTTAATGCCCAGAATATAATCAATACACCAAAGAATCTTACAACTGGATCACTATTTAGTGGTGCCCAATTGAAAACATAAGATAGTGCACTTAGTATAAAATAAATCATTGTTACAAAACCAACAGTTATTTGGAACCATTGGAAGAAGATGTTGGCAAATCCCCATTTTTCTCCGAGAATATTGCCAGACCAAGAGTAAACACCTCCTGTATCCCATCCTTTTACAGTTGCCATTTCAGCTGCACATAGTGCAACTGGCAAGAACCAAAATAGGCCCCCTACAATTAGGAAAAACACTAATGATAATCCAGATGATGCAAATGTTGGATATTCATATACTGTCATAACCATTGTTGCAGTTAATGCAAAGAATCCAAATAATGTTAAATGTTTTTTGGTATTAACTGGGTTTTTATTAGACATATTAAATCTCCTCTCTTAATTACTGTCTAGTGAGTAAATCCTTGTTTACCTGACATAGATTTGCCTGCAGTATCAGTTTGAGTATTCTTTTCAAGATAATCAATTGCCATTGTCATATCTTGTATTAATGCATCGCGCATAGTTGCAGAGAAATCTGCACGTATAACAAATCTTTGAATAACGGTATCTTTTAAATTAGCTGGCAATGTGTATGCAGGAACTTGCCATCCCTTCATAGCTAAACGATCTGCTAATTCGTAAAGTGTCCATTTATGATTTTCAGGATTTTTTAAGCGATAACAAATTACTGGAACGTTATCACCATCATTGTAAATTTCAAAGATTCCCATCTTTTCAATTTCTTTTGTAATACTTACGGCAATATCACGAGTATGTGTTTGAACTAGTTTTAAACCATTCATTCCATATCTCATAAAAATGTAATATTGTCCGATAATTTGACTTCCTGAACGTGAAAAGTTAATAGCCATTGTTGGTTGTTCACCACCTAAGTAGTTAACATAGAATATTAAGTCTTTTGGTAAGAATTCTTGATCTTTCCATAAAACCCATCCAACACCTGGATAAACTAATCCATATTTGTGTCCAGAAGTACTTATAGAACGTACGTTCTTTAAACTAAAATCCCATTCAATTTCAGGATGTACAAATGGTGCAAACATTGCGCCAGATGCTCCATCAACATGAATACCGATTTTTACTTTTGCTGTTTTATTATATTCTTCGATAAGCTTATCTAACGCTTTAATATCATCGAATTTTCCAGTATATGTAATACCTAGAATTCCTACTACACCAATTGTATAATCATCTACGTAATCTAATACTTTATCAATATTTAAACTCATGTGTTGTTCATCTAATGGTACTTCTCTCATTTCGATATCCCAATATACACAGAATTTTTCCCAACAAACTTGATATCCAGATGAGATAACTAAGTTTGGTTTTTTAGCTTTTATATCTACTCCTGCTTTTTCAGCTTCTTGACGCCATTTAAACTTCATAGCAAGACCACCAAGCATACAAGCTTCTGATGATCCAACTGTGGAAGTTCCTAATGCAGTACCATCATTTGGTGCATGCCATAAATCACCAAGTATATTAACACAATAGTTTTCTACTTCAGTCATCTTTGGATATTCTGATTTGTCAATTGCATTAATAGCTAAACATTCTGACATAAGCTTTGTTGCTTCTGGTTCCATATAGGTTTGACAGAAGGTTGCCAAGTTTTGTCTAGCATTTCCCTCATCAATTAATTCATCGCTGATTAATCGATAAGCAACTTCAGCTGGAACTGATTCATCATTCAATTTGTTTTTTGGAAATTTGGTATCTTCAGTAAATACTGCAAGATTAGGTGTTGAGACAGTTAAGTCTTTCTTTTGTTCTTTTTTAAAATGTAACATAATATATGCTCCTTTGGATGTTTCTGGTCTCATAAATATTCTATTCTTGAGAGCTCTTCAACCAATCTCCCGTATCAGTCGCAAGTAATAGAAATTCATAACCGACGAGAATTAAATAAAACAAGTTTAGTTGCATTCATCGCAAGCAAGTCTTATTCTCCCTATCGATAAACACACTCTAACACTCGTTTTTTTGTAGTCAATTAATGTGATTTTTATGTTATTCCTAAAAAATATAAAAAGATAATGATTTTTAAAGTCATTACCTTCTATTGATATTTTGTATCAAATATAAATCCAAAGTCATGTTGTTACTTACATTTACAATTAACTTTTAAACTGCTTCTCCTTCAATGAAAACTTCATTTTCAATATACTCAATAAGTTCATTCAATTTCTTATTAAATATTTCTTCTCTTTCTACAATTTTGTTATATGCAATTCTTACTTGTTTATCAAGATCTTTCTTAAATATCATTTCATTTCCAATTGTTGGTGAACCAACTTCCGCATCTACAAAAATATCATTATCTTCATCATAGGCTATATCAAATTTAAATTGTTCATAACAAGTAAGTTTTAATGTTTCTTCATCATTACTGTTTCCATAATATTTTAAATAAGCAGCGTAATGATCAGGATTGTATTTCTCATTTGGTTTCTCATAACAAAAAGCTTCATAAATAATATGTTCAGTGAAATACTTTATATCATCTCCACTTTTATATATCTCTAATAGTTTAACAGTATCATTCTTTGATCCAAACGAACTACTAGATTCGATTATAATATTACCATCATTGACCTTTATATCAATTGATGCAGACGAAACATTCATTTCTCCATATATCGATACAATTGAATTATAGGTACCATCAACATAATCAGTAAAAGTATTATTTTCAATAATAAAATTTTGAACTTTCTCTTTCATAATGGTCTCTTTAGTTTGTAGATCATTAACTATTTGTTCTTCATTTTCTTCATTAGGTGTACTAGTATCACCATTTGAATTGTAACAACCACTTATTGTAATCATCATAACAATTAAAATGCATAACTTTATACTGTTTTTCATATTCAATCCTCTTTTAATTATGTTCACATAGTTATTATACCCTTGTCAAGATTCAAATGCTTTACTAAATAAAACTAAGAAATATAACACAAGATATAACAAAATTAATGTTATCAATCCAAAAAATACAATAGTTGAGTATATTGAAAATAATTATAATCTTCAACAAACGAACAAAGAAAACTCATTCTATTTTAATATTTTAGATCTATATTTCAAATAGCAGTTTATCTTTAGCCACTCTACACACCAGTGTGAATAGTTAAAAAAAACATTGTTTTACACATTCTAGTTGTATAAATATCTTTTTTTAATAATCTACTTATATAATTACATCTAATTTTATTTTCCCATCTTCAAAAATCATCTTGTCATTTTCTTTCTCTTACATTTCTTCCTACTTATTGAAGTAGAAATCAAAAAATATTAATTACTTAGAAGTATACAAAAACCTGTGTTAAATACACAGGTTCATTAGTTTGAATGGTGC
>NZ_JAVWFO010000049.1:0-13655 GCF_036641015.1 Anaerorhabdus sp.
CAAATTGGATGCTTTTTTCATATAAAAAGGTAGCTTCTCCGCTACCTTTTACTTCTATTCAGTTTCAATTAAACCATATCCGCCATTATTACGACGATACACAACATTAATTGTATCTGTTTCATTATCAGTATAAATGAAGAAACTATGCCCTAACATTTCCATCTTAAGTATTGCTTCTTCTAAATCCATTGTCTCAGCTTGAATTGTTTTAGTTTTAACCGGGATATCATTTTCATTTAATTTTTCTTCATCGACCTCAATGAAACTCATTGCAAGTTTATCCTTATGTTTACGTGATAATCTTGTCTTTTGGCGTCTAATTTGATCCTCTAGTTTATCAATTGCTAAATCAATTGCTGCATATAAGTCTTCATGTTCGACTTCTGCACGTAATAGACCTACCCTACTTGTAATAGTAACTTCTATCTTTTGAGTTGTTGGATAAATCTTTACAACAACACGAGCGATTGTGTTCTCATCAATTAGGAAATACTTATCAAGGAAGGATAGTTTGCTTTCTATTTTAGTCTTCATACCTTCAGTGACACTAACATTTTGTCCAACGATTTCAAATCTCATAAATGAAACCTCCTCTTCTTACCTTTATTATAGATTAATTAGAAGAAGTTTGAAACATCTATACTCAAAAGTTCAGTTATTTTTCATAATTAGATAATAAACTCATCAACCATTTATAAACAACAACCATAGCGTATGTATCCATACTACAATACTCAATTAAATGTGTTCTAATTTCTTCTGGATTGACATCATCATTTTCTTGATCTAATAAACGCCATTGGAATACTGCATCCATTCCTTGATGAATATCTAAATCTTGATAACCACTTTGATTTTCCATAATAGACATTAACACCTTAAGTGAATAATAGCCTCGCATTCTAACATCATAAACCGCACCAATTACAAATGGAAACGCTAAATCAACAAGACGTGTATATAATTCCATTAATTCTTTAGCCATTTCTGGAAATTGTGCAGCCATTTCTTTTAATCGTATCTTTTCAGCACCCTCTGCATTATATGCTACTATCGTACCTTCCATAGGTATATCTTTAATTAAGTTTTGCACCAAATGTTTACGACAATCTTTAGTCCCTAAATACTCTTTGTGTTCCATCTCGCCATCTTCATGCAAAATATGAATTGAATATTCAAAAGGTAAAACATCGTATGGTTTCATTCCACTATATGGTGGAATCGCGTATGTTTCCCATTCAAAATCTAAGAATGTAATTGGATATTTAATATTTTGAATCCATGTTCTAAGTGAATAATAATCAACAAACAAGCCACCATTTTGGCTAGCTTTAATTTGCGCAAACTGTTGACGAGATCCTTCAATTTTATCTAGATCAACATCTTTAAGTTTTTCTCTACCTTGTTGCTTCATTTCATATTTATGTTGGGAAGAAACAAGCGTAAGAATAGAATCAGATTCAATTTCTAACTCATTTGGAAAACATTTATCATAAAAACGACACTTATTTTTCTTTGTACATTTATTTTGTCTTGTACATTCAATATGCTCTTTTTTCAATGTTTCATCCATATTGTTTAAAACATCTTCTAAATTACGCATACGTTTGTATATAGTTTCTTTAATATCTTTATTAGGATTTCCTTTATCGTTGAAAAATTGTGATGTTATTTGAAACAATTCATGTGGATTTAATTCATCTTTACGAACATAATTTTCATCAAAATGAAGAATATAAATATCCTTGATTTCTAAATCATTTTCTTCCAATACCCATATACTACTGCAATAGAAGTTCATATCATCATCTTTTGGTTTATTACCACAGAATAAGAAATAAACATCCCATCCCGATCCATTTCTATGCAAAAATGGAATTTTTACTCTTAGTTGTTTTGCCTCAAAACGTCCTTTTACAATCCAATCATTTTCTTTCATCGCTTCTAATGCCACACTAGCATCTTCACTACGAGTACCTAAAAAACAATCTGTAATTCCTAACTTTTCACAAGCTAAGGATGTTACAGCTTCATCAAGACGTACATAAGAATTAAAAGGAATTGGCTCTTCATAATGACTTAGCCAAAATAATTTAGGACATCTTAAATATTTTTTTACATCTGAAATATGATACATATTAATCACCTTTATTTATTATACAACATTAAATAATTTAACCAACAATAAAATGATTTGTTTCTCAATTCATCCTAAGGACCATTAAATCCTTAAACCTCATTCCCTTATAAAAATGAAACGACTTTCGCCGTTTCATTTACTAAATGCAGAAATTTCCGTCTTTAAAGATTTGGACTTCTTCACCATTGTGTGTTAATCCAACAATTGCCATATCATGACTACCAAACATAAAGTCTGAATGAGCCATTGAAACATTACATCCATGTTCTAAAAGCTCAGTTTCACTCATATTTTCTCCACCCAACATGTTGCTAGGGTACGCAGCTCCTAAAGCTAAGTGACACGAAGCATTTTCATCAAATAAAGTAACATAGAATAAGATATTCATATTTGAAATTGGTGAATCATGAGAAATTAATGCAACTTCACCCAAGTAGCAAGAGCCTTCATCTAAATTGATTAAATTAGCCAAAGCATCTTGTTCCTTTTCAGCATGAAACTCAACCGCTTTACCCTCTTTAAATCGAATCCAGAAGTTTTCGATTAATTTACCTTGATAATTAAGCGGTTTTGTACCATATACAATACCATCAACACCAGTTCTAAGTGGCGTTGTAAATGTTTCTTCTGTTGGCATATTAGGGTTAAATATAACACCGTTTTGTGTTGTATCATATCCACCAGCCCAAATATGGTTCTTAACTAAATTTACTACTAAATCAGTTCCTTTACCATTTTTAAAATGTAATGATTTAAAATTGTATTTATTTAATAAATCATTGTGAATACGCAATTTTTCATTATGTTCATCCCATTCTTTAACAGGATCATTTAAATGATCAATACGGACTGATTTATAAATAGCATCCCATAATGCAACCATTGCTTCTTCCCCTTGAAGTCCAGGGAATACACGTTCTGCCCAAGTAACATTGGGTACCGCAACAATAGACCATTGTCCAACATTTGCCATCGTGTAATAACGGAAAGGTTGAAAAGCTTTTGATTGTTCAAGACTCACTTCTTGAAGTTTTATTGGATCAATGTTTTTTAAATTGCCTGGAACTGTACTACTAATACTTAAAAATGCACATTTCTCATCAATTACTTCTTTACGTTGTTCAATACGCCATTGAGATACTTTCTTTAATATTTCTGTGTCGACATTTTCATAGTTTAACTTAGTGATTTCATCATCATTCCAGTTAATTTCTACTTTGGATGCTCCTGCTTTATAAGCTTCATCAACACATAAACGTACAAATTCAACTGTATCTACTGGTGCATTAATAACCAGTAATTGTCCTTTTTGAATATTAACTCCTTGTTTAACCGCAAGTTCGGCATATTTTCTTAATCTGGAATCCATGTTCCCTTCTTTCTATAAGCCGTTTGAAATTGGTAACATTGCAGCACCTAGTATTCCAGGTTCTCTGCATTCGGCCTGAGTAAATATTACATCACGCATGCCTGGATGTACAAATGATTTGAACTTTTCAACCATCATTGGCATCCAAATTTCTTTAGCTTTCATAACTCCGCCGCCTAGTACAAATATATTAGGATCTACAATATGAGCAACTTGACTAAACATAATTGCTAAGTCTGTCGTCATTTGATCAACCAATTTAATTGCTTCTTCATTTCCTGATTGATATAAATCAAATACATCTTTAGCACTTTCAATATGATCACCAAAGATAGCTTTTCCTTTACGTGTCATTGCACGTCCACTTGCTTCACTTTCCACAGCTCCTGGATTTAAATTATTAAATGGTTCACGATAAGGATCAACAATTAAGTTTCCTGTTTCTCCAGCATATCCTGATTTTCCTGAAACAACTTTTCCATTAACAATCATAGCTCCACCAATACCAGTAGAAATTGTTACATAATACACAATTGGATAATTCTTTCCTGCCCCAATTAGCGCTTCAGCTAAGCCAGCGCAGTTTGCATCATTATCTAAAAAGGTAGGAAGACCTAGTGCTTCTTCAAGATTTTTAGCCATTGGATAATCAGTAAATCCTTTTAAATTACTCGATAATTTCATAACTTTATTCACTGTATCTACTGGACCTGGAACTCCAATACCAATCCCTACACAATCTTTATATCCATCAATTTGTTTTACTAAAGATATGATGTTTGGCACTACCTTTTCTGGTCCTTCTAGCCCATATGACGGACTTTGAAGTTCTTGCAAAACTTCTCCTTCTTCAGTAATTTTAGCTACACGAACATTTGTGCCACCTAAATCAATACCAATAACTGTTTTCATTATATTTTCTCCTTATTTTTATCTCTTCCAATATTATAGAATTTTTAACAAAAAAAGAAAAGGCTTACAAACCTTTTCCTTAAATAAAACACCAAATCTATTTTATGGAACGCGTTCCATAAAAATCGTGAGCCTTTATTCTTGTAATTGTTACAGATACAAATGTTCCAAATTCAATTGGCTCTTCGCTTTTGAAAATAACTTCTCCATCAATTCCATCAGGTGCACTAAATACGCTTCGCCCACGATAGAATCCCGTTAAACCATCTTGTTTCTCTACTAATACTTCTAATGTTTTGCCAATTAATGACTCATTCTTCATTTGAACTAGTGATTCTTGTAATTTCATCATTTCTTCATAACGACGTTCTTTTTCTTCTTGTGTTATATTGTCTTCTAATTCGTACGAAGGTGTATCTTCTTCTTTAGAATATGTGAATCCGCCTAAACGATCCCATTGAACACGTTTCATAAATTCATGATTAATTTCTACATCTTCTAAAGTTTCTGTTGGAAAACCAACAATCATTGTAGTACGTAGAACTGGTAATTCAAATGTTTCTTTTATTTTATCAACTAACTGTATTGTACTTTCTGATGTTCCTCGCCTATTCATAGCCAATAACATTCTATTTGAACCATGTTGAACAGGTATATCAAAATATGGTAAAACTTTATCTAATTTAGCCATACCTTCTATTAACTCATTATCAATTTCATCAGGATACATATATAAAACTCTAATCCAATGCAAGGCATCAATTTCATTGATACGTTTCAATAGTTCTAGCAAACGACGTTCACCATAATTATCTAATCCATAACGAGTTGTATCTTGAGCAATAAGATTCAATTCTTTTACACCTCTTAGTGCCAATCCCTTTGCTTGTTCAACTAATTCATCAATATCAAATGAGCGATAAGCACCACGAATTAGTGGAATCGCACAATATGAACAACGATTTGAACATCCATCTGCTATTTTCAAGTAAGCCATCCATGGTTTTCCTGTTAAAACTTGAGGACATTTACCATAATCATTAGCTATCTTTTCATTTAACTCTTCTGATAGTATTGTTCCTAATTGATTGTATTGTTTTAAAGTAATAAAACGATCTACTTCAGGCAATTCATCAACTAACTGATCATAATAACGCTCAGATAAACATCCCATTACAATTAATTTACGACATTTCTTTTGCTTATATTCTGCCATTTCAAGAATTGTATTAATTCCTTCTTCCTTGGCTGGATCAATAAACCCACATGTGTTAACGATAATTGCTTCTGCTTCATTTAAGTTATATGTTATTTCTTGTTTTGATTGTTGAAGTAAGCCGATTAAATTTTCTGTGTCTACTAAGTTTTTACAACAACCTAACGATATTATTCCTATTTTCATAAATACCTCCTGGCAATTTATTGTACCATAAACATAATGATAATACATTATCTAGCACTTTTTTCTTCACGTGTCTCATATATTATTATATAATTAACCGTAACGTGAGGTGATAGTTATGAAATTATATATACCCGAGAATTATGATCCTATTTTATCAGTAAGAGAAACACAAGAAGCTATTAAGTATATTCGTGATACTTTTCAAAAAGAACTAGGAAAAGTTTTAGGATTATCTAGAATATCAGCTCCATTATTTGTCGAAAAGAGTTCTGGACTTAATGATAATTTAAGCGGTACTGAACGTCCCGTATCTTTTGATATGAAAGAATTACCCAATGATGATATCGAAGTTGTACAGTCACTTGCAAAATGGAAACGTCTAGCACTTAAAAAATACGGTTTTAAACTACACGAAGGTTTATACACTAATATGAACGCCATAAGAAGAGATGAGGAAGTTGACAACACCCATTCTTGCTATGTTGATCAATGGGATTGGGAAAAAATCATCGCTAAAGAAGAACGTACAATTGATGTTCTAAAACAAACCGTACAAGATATATTTAAAGTTATCAAGCATATGGAACATGAAGTTTGGTATAAATATCCAAATGCAGTTAACCACTTACCAAACAAAATACATTTCATTACTACGCAAGAATTAGAAGACAAATATCCAACACTTAGTCCTAAAGAAAGAGAAAACGAGATTTCAAAAGAACTAGGTTGTGTTTTTATTATGAAAATTGGAGAACCACTAAACAGTGGAAAACCCCACGATGGTAGAGCTCCCGACTATGATGATTGGCAATTAAATGGCGATATCTTCTTTTGGCACGAAACATTGCAATGCGGTTTAGAATTATCAAGTATGGGAATCCGTGTTGATGAAACTGCCATCATCGAACAATGTCAAAAAGCACATTGCGAGGACCGCCTAACATTGCCCTATCATAGAATGATAGTAAATAAAGAACTTCCATATACTATTGGTGGTGGTATTGGTCAATCCCGTTTATGTATGCTTCTACTAAATAGAGCTCATGTAGGTGAGGTACAAGCTAGCATTTGGCCAAAAGAAATGATTGACGAATGCGAAAGGAATAAAATTTATATTTTATAGGAAATTTATGTTAAATAAAGAAGGTTTTGATTTATGGGCAAATAATTATGATAAAAGTGTTAATGATTTTGAATCATCTAATCGTTATCCATTTGCCGGTTATAAAGATACACTAAATACAATTTACAAAACAATTAAAAACAAAGAAAAAGCAACAATATTAGATATCGGTTTTGGAACAGGCGTATTATCAAAAAGGCTATACGATGAAGGCTATTCAATATTTGGAATTGATTTCTCAGACGAGATGATTCAGATAGCTCAATCAAAGATGCCTAACGCTACCCTAATACAAGCTGATTTTTCAACAGGATTGCCAGCTATATTAAAGCCAAATCAATTTGATTATATTGTATGTACTTACGCTATTCATCACTTGGATGATACTCAAAAAATAAGTTTTATTAACCAGTGTCTACAATGCTGCACAAGTGAAGGAATGATGTTAATTGGTGATGTTGTATTTGAAAACAAAGAAGCATACCAACAATGCCAAAATGCAAATCCAAATGATTGGGATAGTGATGAAATCTATCCAGTTATTAGTCATTTAGAACAACACTTTAAAAATATTGAATTTATCAAAACATCATTTTGTGCTGGAGTAATAATCATCAAGTAAATGATTTGTTTTTCAAATCATCTTAAGAACCATGATGTCCTTAAAACCAATCTCCTTTTCTCATAGGGATTGATATCAGTCTCCTCTATGATACCTACGCACTTTTTTTCGAGGACTTAATCTAGTAGTAACACGAATGGATGTTTATTGGAGCACTATCTCCACTAAACATCTTTTTTACTTATTTCCATGTCTTACACAATCCTTCAATCTCATGGGATATTTTTTCTTTTATCCCCATTCCTCTTCTTGCTATACTAAGGTTGCACGTAAGTAATCATTAGTACCAAACATTTTCTTAATTATTGTTTGCATAGACTTTACTTTTAGGTCATTAAACTGTATATGATAAACTAAACGATAAGCTTTCACTTTCATTTGATGAAAGAGATAGATATCGTTTCTTAGACATTGTTGTTGATCTTGATTAAGATAAATTCGGTTAGAATAGAAAATAGTTTTCATAGATTTGTCTATCTCTAAGATCGACTTATTTAGCATTCCTATAAGATAAAAAATAATACTATTTATTAAATCTCGCTAAATACAAACGAGATTTTCTTATGGTATAAAGTATAATAAAACCTCGATACTATCGAGGCTAATAAGCTTTATGATTTTCTTTCAAATCTCGTTTTGCAAGATGGGCATTCAAGTTCAATTTTGCCTTTACCCTTTGGCACACGAACGATTTGCTTGCATTTAGGACAAAGGAAATAAGCGTGTTCAGAATCTTTAAGTTGTTTACTTAAACAAATAAAATATCTTCTAATTCCTTTTGTATATTGTAGATAAAGAGTATTTTCATTTTGTCTTTTTACCCAATTTCTAGAAAACATACGGAAAATAACAATTAGAAGCATTACTTCTGAAAGCAATGTCATAAATATGTTTTTAAAAAAGAAGATGTCTAATACATATATTCCTATTGATAAATATAATAGGACATTATTAAGACTATCAACTCCATATCTTCCTTGCATAAAACGTATAAAAGCTTGTTTAAATTTTTCCATTTATAATCACCGTTTCCTATTATAACACTTTTCATTAAAATTAATAGATTTATATAATTAAGCATATTTGATAAATCGTGTTAATTTTATGTTAAATCAATGTTTGTAGATTGCGGTTGTACAATAAAACACGTAAACTAGTAGTAGGTGATGACATGATATATTGCGTAGAAGACGAACAAAACATACTTGAACTTATTGTATACACATTAAATAACACCGGCTTTCAAGCTAAGGGATTTAGTGACGCTACATCTTTTTACCCAGCATTAGCTGATGAAAAACCAGAATTGATACTTCTTGATATCATGTTACCTGGAGAAAGTGGATTATCAATTTTAAAACAATTGAAAACCTCAATTACCACTAAAAACATTCCAGTAATTTTAGTTACTGCTAAAAACAGTGAATATGATAAGGTTCAAGGTTTAGATTTAGGTGCTGATGACTATATTACTAAGCCCTTTGGAATTATGGAGTTAGTAGCAAGAGTCAAAGCAGTTTTAAGAAGAACTGACAAACCTACCCCTACCAAATCAATTTCTTATAAAGACTTAACAATTGATACGCAACGACACTTTGTTTTATTGGGTGATAAACGTATCGTATTAACACTTAAAGAATTTGAATTACTAAAGCTTCTTATGGAAAATCAAGGAATTGTTTTAACACGTGAACAATTACTTGAACAAATTTGGGGATATGATTATTATGGTGAAACTAGAACTGTTGATGTCCATATAAGAACACTCAGATCTAAACTAGATCACGCAAGTGATTATATAGAAACAATTCGTGGTGTTGGTTATAAAATGGTGGATATAGAATGAAGAAAAAAATATTCCAAAGTATTGCCATAACCTCAATTGTACTTGTAGCAATTTCATATTTTTTATGCACATTCATTATTTATAATGATTTAACAAGTGCTACTAAGAAAACATTACAAGAAGAAACATTATCATTAAGTAGCTACTACAATGAAAATCCAAGTGATTTTTTAAATACTAAGTTTTATTCAGAATCACGTATTACACTAATCAGTACTGATGGAACAGTATTACTGGATTCAAGGTATAATCCAAAAACTTTAGAAAATCATGCACACCGCCCAGAAATTGAAACAGCAATAAAAAATGGTAGTGGTGATACATCAAGATATTCAGATACATTAAATGAATCCACATATTATTATGCAGTGTTATTGAATGATGGTAATATCTTACGTTTATCAACAACTTCAGAAACATTGATTAGCGCATTAGGTTCTTCTTTATTACCTATTATCGCAATATTTACTATCGTTATTATAATTAGTTTAATCATTGCAAAAATTCTTACCAAGAAAATTGTTGATCCAATTAACCATCTAAACATTGATGTTCCACTAGCTAATAAAACATATCCTGAATTACAACCTTTGCTAGAAAATATGAATTATCATAATAAAATTAGAAGAGAATTTAGTGCAAATGTATCTCATGAGTTAAAAACTCCTTTAACCAGTATTTCTGGATATGCTGAGATAATGGCTAATAATTTACAAGGTGATAACACTCAAGAATTTTCACAGAAAATTGTGGACGAATCAAAACATTTATTTAGAATTATCGATGATATTATTAAGCTATCTAAACTCGATGAAGGAAATGTACAATTGGACTTTGAAACAATAGATTATCAAGAAGTAATACAAAATGTATTAAGAAACTTAGAAACTTATGCAAACCAAGCAAATGTGTTCTTAGTTGATGAATCTGTTTCAGTCAAAGGCTTAGCTGTTAGACAAATAATCTATGAAGTTATTTATAATTTAGTTCAAAATGCTGTTAAATACAATTATCCTAACGGTCATGTATGGGTCAGTGTTAAAGACATCAATAACTATATTGAAATAACTATTAAAGATGATGGAATTGGTGTAAGCGAAAAAGATAAAGATAGAATATTTGAGCGATTTTATCGAAGTGATAAATCACATAACAAACAAATTGAAGGTACTGGTTTAGGATTAGCAATTGTAAAACATGGTGTTGATTTCCATAAAGGTACAATTGAAGTTACAAATCATTTAAATCACGGCACAAAGTTTACCATTAAATTTAATAAATAGACTGATAAATTTTATATCAGTCTATTTTTCTATAATAGTTTTCTATACTTTTTAATATAATACACTTTAACAAATGATGTTAATAAGTTATAACAAATTATAATTAGTATTAATATTAAGAAGAAATAAGATGGCACTACACTCATATTAAGAGTTGTTCCAATTACAGTCATAGGAATCACTGTTCCAACTATAATACCAAATGAAGATCCTGCTAGTAATTGCCATGAAGCTCTACTTTGAACAAATGGTATTTTTTCAGTACGTAACATATGAATAACAAAGGTTTGTGTCCATAAACTTTCAATAAACCATCCTGTTTGAAATAGACTTATAAATAAAATTCTTGATTCTGAATTAAGCGAATGAAAATTTCCGCCTAAAACTATTGGTCCAATTACGAAAAACAGAATAAGGTAAGTTACAATATCAAAAATAGAACTAGTTGGTCCAAATACCTTCATAAATTTTGAGATACCACTAGCATCCCATTGATGAGGTTTCTTCAAATACTCGACATCAACATTATCCCAAGGAATTGTTGTGCAAGATATATCATAAATCAAATTAAGAATAAGTATTTGTAATGGCATCATAGGTAAAAATGGTAAGAAAAGACTTGCTGCTAAAACTGAAAACATATTACCAAAGTTAGAACTTGCAGTGATTTTAATGTACTTCAAAATATTCGTAAATGTTTTTCTTCCTTCGATAACTCCATTTTCTAAAACCATTAAATCTTTTTCAAGTAGGATTATTGACGCACTTTCTTTGGCAATATCAACTGCAGAATCAACCGAAATCCCAACATCAGCTGCTTTCATAGCTGCTGCGTCATTAATACCATCTCCCATAAACCCGACAGTATGTCCATTTTGATGTAACATTTTAACTATTCTTGTTTTTTGTGATGGTGATAACTTCGCAAACACTTCTACCTCTTCAACGCATTTACTTAGTTCAGTATCACTCATTGTTTCAATCGCTTCTCCAAGTACAAAATTAGTAATGTTTAATCCAACTTCATTACAAATATATTTTGTAACTGCATCATTATCACCAGTTAATACTTTTACATTTACACCATATTCATGAAGTGTTAACAATGCTTGCTTAGTACTTTCTTTTGGAGGATCAAAGAATGCTAAAAAACCTAGCAAAACCATTTCATTCTCATCAACAACAGATATAGCTTTATTTGATGTATCAAGTTTCTTATGAGCAATCCCTAAGACTCTAAATCCCTTTTCATTATATTCGTAACAACGATTTAAAATTTCTTCTCTTAATTCATCTGTTAATTGTTCAATTTGTTCATTATATTCAGCATAGCTACATATTGATAACATTTCTTCAATGGCACCTTTAGTAATTAGTTGAAGTGAATTTGTATTGGAATTATCTACCACGACACTCATTCTTCGGCGATTAAAATCAAAAGGTATCTCATCAACTTTTATATAATTATTAAACAAATCTTTTTGCTCACTATCCTCTACATGGCTTATAATCGCAAGATCCATAAGATTTTTAAGGCCTGTTTGATAATAACTATTTAAAAACCCATGTCTTAAAATTCGCACATCCTCATTACCATGAATATTTAAATAATACTTTAGAGTTACTTTATCTTGTGTAATTGTTCCTGTTTTATCAGTGCACAAAATATCCATAGCACCAAAGTTTTGAATTGCACTTAATTTTTTTACAATTACTTTTTTCTTAGACATTTCCGTTGCACCTTTAGCAAGGTTTACAGAAACAATCATCGGTAACATTTCCGGAGTTAGCCCAACTGCAATAGAAATAGCGAATAAAAATGCTTCAAGCCAACTACCTTTAGTAAATCCATTTATTATAAATACTATAGGTGCCATTATTAGCATAAATTTAATAAACACCATCGATACTGATTTAATACCTTTATCAAAATTTGTTACAGTATCTTTCTCTTGTAAAGTCCTTGCGATATTGCCAAACATAGTATCATTACCAACTGATAGAACGATACCGGTCGCAGCCCCAGATACAACATTACAACCCATAAAAACTAGATTATTAGCATCCAAAATTTGTGTTATTTTATTTAATTCATTTGAGAATTTTTCCACTGGTTCACTTTCTCCAGTTAACGAAGACTGTGTGACAAAAAAGTCTTTTGTTTGTATTAACCTTACATCCGCTGGAATAATATCACCTGCTGATAAATACAAAATATCTCCAACAACGAGTTCATCCATCGGTATTTCTTGTCGTTTAGAAACTTCATCATCATTTTTTCTTTGAACTGTTACAGTTGTTTCAACCATTTCGGTTAATCGCTCAATTGCTTTAGAACTTTTAATTTCTTGTGTAATACCTAGAATACTGCTTAATGTAATCATTAAAATAATTATTGTTACCGCTGCATAATCTTGCGTTAAGAATGATATGAATGCTAATGTAAGCAAAACAAGTGTAAAAGGATTTTTAATTGAATTAAAAATCAATTCACATAACGATAATTGTTTTTTATGTATTAAAAGATTTTCACCAAATCTTCTTCTTTGTGTTTCTACTTGTTCTTTTGAATATCCTTTTAAATTATTACCTACTTCTCGAAATAATTCTGTAGGTTTAAGCAGTGTTGCTTTTTTGATTTTATCTTCAACAACAAAATTTTGTTGCATGAAAAAACCAACAATTCTTTTCACCATAATAATTCCTCCCTTTTAGTTGAGGCATCATTATAAAAATATTTTAATTTGTAGACATACAAGATGAGTTGTATAGGTAATTAAAACTATTATAATTCAGCCAAATATCTTCAATACACGGATGACCACTACTCATACAACTCACCTCCTCCTATTAAAAAAGTCCTTATCAGTTAGATAAAGACTTAAAAAAACATTCTTTATCATTCAAGCTTTAACTTCTTAGGGCAATGTTATTACATTATTCTATGCCTTG
>NZ_JAVWFO010000050.1:0-13549 GCF_036641015.1 Anaerorhabdus sp.
GAGTATTTGATATTATTATGGAAACAAAATATGGGACATCATATAATTCTTATTTAGTTGAAGGTAGTGAAAAAATAGCGTTAATTGAAACAGCAAAACTGAATTTTTTTGATGACTATTTAGAAACACTAAAATCATTAATAGATATTAATAAAATTGACTATGTCATTTTAAATCATACAGAACCAGATCATACTGGTAGTGTTGAAAAGTTATTAGAAATTAATCCTAATATTATAGTGGTAGCATCACCTGTAGCAATAGGATTTTTAAAAGAAATTGTTAATAAAGATTTTACTAGTATTGCGATTAAGGAAAATGAACCATTATCATTAGGTAATAAAACATTACGTTTTATTAATGCTCCAAACTTACATTGGCCGGATTCTATTTTTACTTATCTTGAAGAGGATAAGACTTTATTTACATGTGATTCATTTGGGTGTCACTATTCTTTTGATGGAATACTAAGAAGTAAAATTATAAATGAAGAAGATTATCAAGATGCATTAAAGTTTTATTTTGATATGATAATTGGACCATTTAAAAATCCTTATGCAATTAATGCAATAAATAAGATTAAAGATTTACCAATTGATATGATTTGTACAGGACATGGTCCAGTCCTTGATACAGGAATTGAAGCTATATTTAAACAATATATGGAATGGTCTAGTGTTAAGAATCCAAATATAAGAAAAACAGTTATTATTCCTTATGTGAGTGCCTATGGTTATACAAGACAATTGGCTAATGCAATTAAAGATGGAATTAAGGGTGCTGGAGCTATTGATGTACGTTTATATGACATGGTAGAGAGTGATAAAGCTAAAGTAATGGAAGAGTTACAATATGCTGATGGTATGTTATTTGGTACACCTACGATTATTGGAGATGCGCTAGAGCCTATTTGGGATTTAGTTACACCTATGCATGGTGTTACACATGGAGGTAAACTAGCAAGTGCTTTTGGTAGTTATGGTTGGAGTGGAGAAGGAGTTCCTCATATAATTGAACGTTTAAAACAATTACGTTTAAAAGTAGTAGATGGATTCCGTGTACGATTCAAACCAAGTGAAGCAAGTTTAATTGATGCGTATAACTTTGGGTATAATTTTGGTTGTTTAGTACTAAACAAAAAGAATGAGAAGACTGAAGCTAAAAAAAGTGGAAAAGTAAAATGTATGGTATGTGGAGCAATTTTAGATGATACAGAAGAAATATGTCCAGTATGTGGAGTTGGTAAAGATAACTTTGTAGCAATAGAAGACTTAGCACGTACATATCATCATGATTCTAAGGAACACTTTGTGATAATAGGTGGGGGAGCTGCAGCATTTAATGCTGCGCGCGAAATACGTTTTAGAAATGATACATGTAAAATAACCATGATATCAGAAGAGAGTGTATTACCATACAATAGACCTATGTTAACAAAAGCATTATTAGCAAATTTTACAGAAAATCAAATGGCTATTGAAAAAGCTGATTGGTATAAAAATAATAAAGTTAATTTGTTACTAAATACGAAAGTAATATCATTAGATTCAAACAAGAAAGAAATTAAGTTAGATACTAATGAAGTATTAACTTATGATTCATGTATTATTGCTACAGGAGCATCTTGTTTTATACCACCAATGCCAGGAAGTGATTTACCGGAAGTTGTAGCAATACGTAGTGTTAAAGATGTAGAAAAGATTACTACTTTGTTACCAGCAATTAATAATGTTGTTGTTATAGGTGGAGGAGTGTTAGGACTTGAAGCGGCATGGGAAATGGCTAAGACTAAAAAGAATGTAACAGTCTTAGAATTATTGCCACACCTAATGCCTAGACAACTAGACGAAGGAGCATCTAATTTAATTCGTACTGCTGTAGAGTCTAACAATATTAAATTACAAACAAATGTAAAAATTAAAGGTATTGTAGGAACTTTAAAAGTAGAAGGTGTAGAACTTGATAATGGTGAAATAATACCCGCTGATTTAGTAATAGTATCTGCTGGTGTTCGTGCTAATACAAAACTTGCGGAAGAAGCAGGATGTAAGATTAATCGTGCTATTGTAGTAAATGAAAAAATGGAAACAAGTGTTTCTAATATTTATGCTGCAGGAGATTGCGCAGAGTTTGAAAATATCAATTATGCACTATGGTCAGAAGCAGTAGCAATGGGTGTTGTAGCTGGAGCTAATGCTGCAGGAGATGATGTTACTTATACTCAAGTAGTAGGAGCATTATCATTCTTTGGTCTCAATACTAATTTATATGCGGTAGGAGATACAGGAAAAAATCCTGAATTAAAATACAAAACAAGTGAAATAAAGGATGATCAAAAAGGAAGTTACGAAAAGTTATTCTTTGCTAACAACATGCTTACTGGATTTATCTTAGTTGGTGATATGAAAAAGATGAAGATATTAACTGATGCATTAAATGAAAAGAAAACATTTGAACAAATAAATAAATAATTTAATTTAAGTGGGTGGTATACTAAAAGTAATCATCCACTTATTTTGTAATAAGGGAAAAACGTCAAGGAGAGGAAAAATGAAAAAACGATTGATGTATATCCTTGTGATTGTAGGTTTTATCTTGTTTGGATTTAGCACCTATGCACAAAACGAAACAGTAAGTTTAAAATTTGAAAATGTTCCTAGTGTTGCCCAATTGAATCAAATTTATGATTTTGAAATAACTATAGATTACGATTTATCTAATGAGATTAATTTAACTCCAGAGGTAACAATTAGTAATTCTAATACTGGGATTGAAGTTGGTTATTATGATGGTACTAGTATTAGCAATTTACAAGATGAATTAAACTATTATAAAGGCAATGGAGAATTTAAATTAAATGGTAAGAATTCTTATGGTTATATTTTTAGTGTTAGATTACTCAATGAAGGTAGTTATACAGTGACATTAAAATTAATAGATGATGCAACATTAAGTACGGTAACTGAGGATTCATTTACTATCCAAACACCAACAACGCAACCAATAGTACCAACCAATACTGATGTAAGTACAATTCCATATGATGATGGAGGCCCTTTTACTACTGATGCTTGTGGTAATGTTTTTGATAGATGGAATAATACGATTTATCAAACAAATCAATGCAACAGTACTAATAATTATACTGTTCCATATACAGCAGATAAAAGTTAAGGCGTTCTTCTTTACAAAATCTTTTAAAAGTAGCAAACTATAAGTATTAGAGGAGGTACAACATGGATAAATATCAATGCCCATGCGGTTACATTTATGATCCAAAAGTTGGAGACGAAGAAAATGGCGTAGCACCAGGAACTGCTTTTGAAGAGCTACCAGCTAATTGGGTATGCCCGGTTTGTGGGGCTCCAAAAGACATTTTTTCAAAAATTTAAGGTAATTAAGTAATTACTTAAACGTGAGACTCTTGAAAAAGAGTCTTTCGTTTTGTTACAACAAATTACACGTTAAATACATGTACTATGATAATTACAAATTATGTTTGATTAACTACTCCCAAACAAATAAAATGATAAAGACAAGGGGATAATAAAATGTACTATATACTTATAGGGATGTCCTTATTATTAGGATTTATTACAAAAATTAAACATGGTAAAAAAGTTTATTGTTTTATCATGTTTTTAGCTTTATTTATTGTGTCAGGATGGAGAGATTGGGTTGGATATGATCATGCAATTTATATACAACTATTTTACGATTCATATCTAAAACCATTAGCTAGTTTTGTTACAACTGATATAAGAGAAAAAGGATTTTTAATTATATCAGAAACAATTAGTAATTATACTATGGACTATCAATGGTTATTAATAGTTATCTCATTCATTGTTTTAGGAATCGTTATGTACTTTATCTATAAATATTCAAAGAATGTTTGGTTAAGTGTATTTGCATTTATGACTTTTGGTTGTTTCTATTTTAGTATGGATTTTGTTAGACAAGCAATGGCTGGTGTATTCTGTATGCTTGCGTTAAAACGTTTGCATGAGGATGATTATTTCTATGCAGTAATATTAGTTTTATTTGCAGGATGTTTCCATTTATCAGCATTTATTATGCTGCCGCTATTGATTTTTATCAAAATACCATTAAATAAAATAGTATTAGCAGTTTATACAACTGGAGCAGTTGGATTGATTTACTTCTCTGAGACGTTAATTCAGTTTGCTGTTGATAAAGGATTCTATAGTCAATATGGATTAAATTCTATTCACCTGACCACTGGTGTACCCATAATTTATGGTGTTGTAACCACATTAATATTTATACTTGCTTTTTTGTTTAGAAAAGATTTAATAAAAATGCGTGATTTTAATAAGATATTAATTTCTGCAGCATTCTTCAATGCTTTCTTTACATTAATAGGAGAAAAACATGCAGTATTATCTAGATTCTCTGTGCTATTAGAAATTCCCGTTATTACGATTCTTTTAATAGATTTAGTTTTATTGTTAATTAAGAAATGCAAGAATGTGAATTTAAGAGTCGTGATATTAGTGAGCTTTATACTATTATCATTTGGATATCATTACTATTTAGAATCCAATAATTACAATGGTGTATTCCCTTATAGAATTGTGGGAGGTGATTATCATGAAGTTTAATCGCTCTGGATTACAAAGAACTATACTTTGTTTTATGTTGTACTTTATATTTGTTAGTTTCTTTTATGATAAAAATCTAGTTAACGGATTATTTAATAAAATGTCTGAAATAATATTTTGGGTATTTATTGTAACTTTAATTATTGAGTCAATCTTGGCTGGATATCAATTACAACTATCATACATAATCATTAGTATGAGTACTTGTATGATATTCTACGTAATAGATATCTATGTATCATCAGCAACTCGATTAGGTTATGTTTTATATGAGTTAGAAAAAACGTTATTTAAGCTTCCATTAGCTGATAAACAAGGATTTTCCTTAGTAACTATAGGTGTAGGGATATGTGTGAGTTATTGTATAGGAATTGCTATCTATTATGCAAAAAAACAATATCTAGTAATAAAATCTAGGAATGATGTAATAAACGAACTAAAATCGACAAAATAAAGGTTTATAATGATAGTAACAGGGTAAAGGAGGACTTTATATGAAAAAGAGAATTATTACACTTGTTACATTAGTGTGTTTATTAGTAGGGATGAGTACAAGCGTTTTTGCAGCAGGGGATTATGGTCAAGATCCAGCATATCCAACACCAACTCCACCAGTTGTTACAAAACCTACTCCAAAACCAGTAGCTACAGCTGATACAAAAGCTGATGCTGCAAAAGAAGCACAAGAAACTATTAAAAATGCTGAGGTAGGAACTTTACCATCAGGTACAGAAGGAAAAGTAATTACAGTTACTGCAACTGCTAAACTTCCTGGTACTTTGATTGCTGAATCTATTAACTCAGACAAACCAGTAAGCTTTATGAATGCTGATAAAACTGTTGCAATCACATTTAAAGATTTAACAGTTAGTGCTGATCAATTACGTGATTTATCAGTTAACATGACAGTTGCAAAAGATGCAGCTGCTAAAGAAACTATTTTAGGTGCATTTAATGACACAGCAAAAGAAAAATTAGCTCCTGTAGCAGAAAAGGCTACATTTATTCAACCAGAAGCTCAAGGTGAGTTTGGTGTAACAATGGAATTATCAATTCAAGCAGGTGAAAAACCAGCTGATGCTAAATATGAAAATCCATTCTTATACTATATTGCTGATGATGGAACAATTGAAAACCAAGGATTTGCACCAGTTGTAAATGGTTGGAATGTAATTTCAGTTAACCATGCTTCTACTTATATGATTTCTTATGATTTAATTGAAGATGCTGTTGTTAACACTGAAAGTGCTAACTACTTAGCTAACAAAGCAAACGGAGTTGATGTTGATTCAGTATTAAATCCAGCTGCTGCTGATACTGAAACTGTTGAACCTACAGCTGCACCAGAAGCTACACCAGCTCCTGCTTCTAATAACAATTCTACATTATTATTAGTTGGTGGCGTTGTTGTATTAGGTATCATTATCGTTGCTGTTGTTATGTCAAAACGCAAAAAAGATACAGATCCAACAAACAAACCAAAAGCTTAATAAGCAATTCTGACTAACTTCGGTTAGTCTTTTTTTTAGCTTTTTTTGAGTTTGTTAAATCTTTGTAAAATCCGTTGTAATTATTTGTAAAATGTATGTAAAGTGCTAAAATTTATGTACACGACTAGGTGGTAGAGGTAATTATGGGGATAGAAAATATTATTAGTTTACTTGGGGGATTAGCGCTCTTTTTATATGGAATGCATATGATGAGTATTAACCTTGAGGGTATTGCGGGTAATAAACTAAAAGGGATATTAGAAAAATTAACGTCAAATAGATTTTTAGGTGTAGCGGTTGGAGCAGGAATTACGGCTCTTATACAATCATCTAGTGCTACTACGGTCATGGTAGTGAGTTTTGTAAACTCGGGATTAATGACTTTACAACAAACAGTATGGATTATTATGGGTGCTAATATTGGTACTACCATCACGGGTCAATTAATTGCTCTTGATGTAGGGTTAATTGCACCATTAATTGCGTTTGTTGGTGTTGTACTTGTAATGTTTTCAAAGAGTAAGAAGTTTGGATTTATTGGTGGTATTATTGCTGGACTTGGTATCTTGTTTATTGGTATGGGAATCATGAGTGATTCAATGTTACCATTACGTGATTCTGCAGCATTTATTAATTTAATGACTACATTTAAGAATCCATTTATTGGAATCTTAGCAGGAGCTGCTTTTACGGCTGTTATACAGTCATCATCTGCATCAGTTGGTATTTTACAAGCGTTAGCATTAAGTGGTGTTATAGGGCTTGATAGTGCTGTATACGTGTTGTTTGGACAAAATATTGGTACATGTATTACTGCTGTATTAGCATCTATTGGTGCAAACCGTAATGCAAAACGTACTACTATTATCCATTTATTGTTTAATATTATAGGAACTGTTATATTTGTGGTTATTAGTATGAGTACTAAATTTGTGCCATTAATGCAATCATTTACTCCTGATAATGCTGCGGCACAAATTGCTAATGTACATACGGTATTTAATATAGCAACAACATTACTATTATTACCATTTGGTAATTACTTAGCAAAACTTGCAGTATTAATTTTACCTGATAAAAAATCAGATACAATTGAAGCAGAAGATAGATGGTTAAATGAAATAATGAACTCAAATTATGTATTAGGTACTTCTATTCTTGCAATACATAACATTGGTCATGAAGTAATGGAAATGTATAACTTAGTTTTAGGTAACATTAATGATAGCTTTAATTTGTTAAATAAATATGATCAAGGAATATTTGAGAAGATTAAAGAGAATGAAGATAAAATTGATAGCTTAAACTATCATACTGCTAAGAAAATATCTAAAGTACTATCTATTGAACAATCTTACAAAGAAGTAAAAGTATTAAATGATTACTTTAGAGCATTAACTAACTTAGAGCGTATTGGTGATCATGCGATGAACTTTGCAGAATATGCGCAAACAGTTAGCGCTAATGAATGGGATTTAACAAAAGAAGCTATAAAAGAAATAGCTGTTATGAAAGATAATTGCTTAGATGGCTTAGATTTATTTAAAGAAGATTTACATAAAGATGCAATATTGATTAAGGCTAGCTCAATTGAGCAAGAAATAGATGATAATACTACTAAATTCCGTGCTAATCAAATTGAGCGTATGAATACACAAAAATGTCATATTGAGTCTGCAATACTTTACTCTGAGTTACTATCAGATTATGAACGTGTTGGAGATCATATACTAAACTTAGCAGAATTACATTCTAGCTTAAAAGAATTTAGAGAAGAATTAAGACAAGGGGTTTGATGATAAAAAGTCAATTCCTTTCTTTTAGTTTTGGGTGTGCTATAATAAAATCCCAAGAGGGAACACATATATTTCCTACATAGTGATATAAGGGAACTTTGATGTCTAGTAATCGTGTGAAAGCTTAATACGATTAAGAATCCTAAGATTAATAGCAGAGTACCCACCTGTACTTAACAGGGATAAATATCAACCCTTTTGGGCTTTAATAGTTGTAAAATGGTGCTAAACCAGTTAAAATGATAGAGTAATTTAATAAAAGGTGGTGGATGAAATGAATATGTTTTGGACTTCAATAGCAAGTTTGGTTGCTGGACTAGTAATCGGTGGTGGATTAGGTTTCTACTTTACACGTCGTCAATTTGAAAAACAAATGAAGGAAAACCCTCCAGTAAGTGAAAAGATGATTCGTGCTATGTTTATGCAAATGGGACGTAAACCATCAGAATCACAAATTCGTGCTGTAATGAAATCAATGGGTCAATAATAATTACTACAAAATTAGGGATGATATCCCTTTTTTATTTGTTTGAAATTATGTATAATATGATTGTATTAAATGCATAATACAAGGAGCTTAAATGAAAATATTAAAACGATTACTTGGAATAATTATAATTTTAGGTATTGCAGTAGCAGGATACTTTGGATTAGAGGGCTACAATCGATATAAAGAAGCAATAACTGAATTACCATTATCAATCGCAATAAGCAATATACAATCAGATCCTAATTATGTATCTTATGAACAAATAGATACCGATTTTGTTGATGCCTTAGTAGCAATTGAAGATCATCGTTTCTTTGAACGTAAAGGGATTGATATTGTAGCTATAGGAAGAGCCTTTGTATCTAATTTGGTATCAAAGGAAATCCAACAAGGTGGTAGTACAATTACCCAACAAGTAGCTAAAAATATTTATTTTAGTAATAAACCATCATTTACTAGAAAAATAGCTGAGATATTCTTTGTATGGGATTTAGAAAAAGAGTATACAAAGGAAGAAATATTTGCGATGTATGCTAATATTATTTACTATGGTGATGGATACTATGGTGTTAAACAAGCGAGTAATGGATACTTTAACACAGAACCGGATGATTTAACGCTTTATGAGGCTTCACTACTTGCGGGTTTCCCACAATCACCAAGTAGGTATCAATTAAGTAATGGATATGAACTTATTAATAAACGACAAAAGCAAATACTAAAAGCTATGGTAGATTATGGATATATTAATCAATCAGAGATGGATGAGGTAATTAGTCAGCAAAAACAATAGTATACAGGAGGTAGTAAATTATGAAATCAAAATTAATACCACGTATACTTTTTGTTGCTACAGTGATATGGATAGTGCTTATTTTTACTCTCTCATCTCAAAATGGAGCAGAGACAGCAAAAACAAGCTTAGGAGTTGCAGAAACATTAGCAAATCTCTTTTATATTAATCCATCACAACAACAAATTTTACAAATGCATCTAGATATTAGAAAATTTGCCCATGTGTTTTTATTCTTTATTTTAGGTGTGCTGATAATAGAATTATTAGTACATATGAGTAAGCTTAAATCATTAAGTATTAATCATATTTTAATCGCGTGCATGTTAACATCAACATGCGGTTTTTTAGATGAATGGTATAAACAATTCATTGATGGAAGACATTTTCAAATTGATGAGGCATTGTTAAATATCATTGCAGGATTAACGGGAATATTACTTGTAATGATATATCATTGTATTAAATCAAGAAAAATGAAACCAAACTAAATATACATGTAACTAATCCACACTTAACTGTTATAAAATGCATTCTGTTTAGATTTATGAAAATATATAAATGTTATAATTAAGGATGTTAAGTGAGGGGTTAAGATGGAAGATAATTATACAGAAATAGATTTGATGAAAATCTGGGAGTCTTTTAAGAAAATATGGTATATCTGCATTATCATTTGTTTGATTAGTACTATATCATCTTTTTTAATTACTAAGTTTTTAATGACACCAAAATATGAAGCTACTGGTAAGATTATTGTTGTACAAAAAAATGAGACACAAAATACCCAATTAAATTTAAATGATGTTAATTTAAGCCAAAAATTAGTTAGTACATATAGTGAAATTCTTAAAAGTGAACGTATTAGTGATTTAGTATTAAATGAGCTTGATTTACCATATACTGCAAAAGAGTATCAAGAAATGGTAAATGTTACAGCAGCAAGTAATACAGAGGTTATTAATGTAACTGTTACATCAGAAAGTGCCAAAGAATCTACAGAAGTAGCTAATACAATTATCAAAACTTTCCAAGAAGAAATTTACGACATTATGAGTGTAGAAAATGTCAGCGTTTTAAACTGGGCAAAGGTACCAACTGCACCATCAAGTCCAAGTACAATAAAAAATGTTCTTATAGGTGGAGTAATTGGTGTTCTAATAAGTGGAATATTAGTTATCATACTTATGTTTAAAGATAATAAAGTGAAAACAGAGGATGAATTTAAAGAAGTATTAGGATATCCAATACTGGGAGTTATTCCAGACTTTGAAGGAGATATGGCTAGATTGGAGAAAGAAAATGACAAGCAATAGAGTTGAAGCTAATAAAGTATTAAAAGATTTAATATCTATTTATGATTCAGATAGTCCAGCTACAGAAGCTTATCGTTCTCTTCGTACCAATATTATGTTTAAAAACTTTGATAAGCCAATCAAGGTTGTAAATGTAACTAGTGCATCCCAAGGGGAAGGTAAGAGTACTACTTGCTTAAATCTAGCAATTGTGTATTCTCAATTAAATAAGAAAGTATTAATACTTGATTTAGATTTACGTATTCCATCAATTCATAAGAAATTGAGAATGCGTAATACAATAGGTATTACAGATTTATTAAATAATAGAGCGACAAAAGAAGAAGCTATTAAGCATGTTTTTAATAACATTGATGTTATTACAACAGGTTCTAAAATTATTTATCACTCTGAGTTTATACAATCAAAAGCATTAACTCTATTTATTGAGGAAATGCGTAAAGTATATGATTTTATAATTATTGACTGTCCACCCGTTGGATTGGTTACTGATGGGATAATCGTATCTAACTATACAGATGGAACAATTATTGTCTGTGAGTCTGATAGAAATGATAAAAAAACATTACAAAGAATGAAGTATCAATTTGATGAAGTAGGAACTAATGTATTAGGAGTAGTTATTACAAAAGCTGATCTTAGCAAAAAGTATTATTCTTATTATGGCTATCGATATGATGATACTAAATCAAAAAAGAAAGCTAAAAAAAATAAGAAAAAAGTATGATTGATATTCATACACACATGTTACCCAATTTTGATGATGGTAGTTCTTCATTGTCTGAGACAAGAGAATTACTAACGGAGGCTAGCAATAGCGGTGTTACAGATGTTATCTGTACACCTCACTATTATCGTCAAGGAGGATTCCATGAAGATTACCAGGGAACAGAGATAGCCTATAAACAGTTATGTGAGCAATGCAAAGATATACCAATTAAATTACATCTTGGGAATGAATATTTCTATTATGGAAATAGTATTATGGAAAGTATTGATAATAATGATTTCCATAAACTAGCTAATAGTAAATATATCTTATTTGAGTTAGATTTTAGAAACTACATGGAAGATGTAGTCAATGAGATTTATGATTGTACAATTAGTGATTTACAACCTATATTAGCTCATCCAGAGCGTTATGCATATGTACAAGATAATCCTAATCTAGTCTATGATTTATGCAAAGAGGGATGTCTAATGCAAGTTAATGCAGCTAGTATTCTTGGATTGCATGGAAAAGAAGCGATGAAGGCTGTATTTACATTATTTGAGCATAATCTAGTTCATTTTGTTGCAAGTGATGCACACAATAGAAATAGAAGAATTAATTTAAAAGATGCCTATAATGTAGTTAAGGAAAAGTTTGGAAATGATGTAGCAAATCAAGTATTTGTAACTAATCCTAAATGTGTCCTTAATAATCAAGATATCGGTATTGGTCCAATTAAGAGAATTGAAAAAAAAGGGTTTCTGAACATGTTTAAAAAGAAATAAAATGCATATCCCAGTACCTTAGGGATATGCATTTTTACTTACTCTACTTTAATTGTACAAACTGCTTTTGTTTTCTCGTCACGGGAGTTAGTTACAGTGTAGGTTACTTTATAACTTCCTTTTTTTGATGTATTAAGTTTAGTATCTATTTCCAAAGTTTCTAGTAGTTTATCTTGTGTATCAGTTGGATCAGTAATAGACTCTATATTATCTTTAGGGTCATACTCAGTATCTATTGGTAAAGTTATTTCTTTTTCTTTTAGTTGAATAGCAAATTCTACTTTAACTAATGGTTCTACGATTATTTCTTTATCATAAGTAAAGAATTCATTGTTGTTGAGTTTGATGGTTATAGGATACTTTCCAGGTTTAGAGGTATCTACTACACTATCAGTATACATTTGACTACTATAATCATTTCCACAAGCATCTACAGCACTAAAGAAATCATGGATATTGAATATGTTAGTTTCTGTTTGAGTAATAGTTAATGATTGATTATCAGTAATCATAGGTGAACTAGCAGCAGATAAATCTACTTTTCGTACTTGTTTAGTAGTATTACCAGCATTATCCATAACTACATATGTAATTGACCCATTTTGTTGGATATAATCTTGTAAAGCATTTTCTATGAATACTTGATCTGTGATGTTACCATCTTTATCATCTCTAGCTGTTACATCTTGTAACATTGAGTTAGTATCACAACCAAGCTGTAGTGGTGTATCGGGTACGTTTAGTTCAGGTGGTGTTGAATCTTTAGATACGATTACTACACCAGCAATTGCTACACAAATTAAAAAAAGTATTGTTAATAAAATCTTAATTATTTTCATATTGCACCTCTTGTTTATTATATGATATTAAAAACATTGTTTCTAATCTATGTAACTAAATGCTATTAATTAGAAATGTACAGCAATTATTAATAATAAAAGCAAGTATTTACACGTATATTTGTGCTTATTATTTGTACTATTATGCCATATATTAACAGTGTTTTAACCAGTTTATTTTTGTTAAAAAATAAGCGATTTTTTTATTTGGTTTAGAATAGTAGAAAACGATAAAAAAAGTCAACGTTTGATACGTTATGATAGCAGTTTGTTACGTGTCGTTTGTTTAGCATATACCCTTACTTTATAATAATAATGATATGTTACGTTTAAATATCAAGCACATAAATTGAGACTTGTTAATAGTTGTTTAGGCACTTTAAAGAAAGCTCAAGGATATATTTTCTAATACGGAATTGAAAGATTCTATGGGTAGGGGAAAGTGTATCTTTTTTTACAATAGTTAGTAAAAGTTTATGTGAATATGACAAGTATTATACCAAGGGGAGAAAAATATGGGGGATAAAAACAAAATAGCAGTCTTGTTTTACTTAAGTGATATCATTTTGCTAACTTTATTGCATTATCTCTTACAGATACATAAAGTAGGCATTTATAGATATATCTTAATGTATACAATATTAGCTTTAGTCTTTGAAAAATATGGTAAGCGTAATGCGCTTATATGGCAAAAGGCAAAAAT
>NZ_JAVWFO010000051.1:0-13360 GCF_036641015.1 Anaerorhabdus sp.
TATTCTATACAAATACTATCTACTTCATCGATTTCTGCCATTTTAACAGAAACTATTTCCTTCTTTGATGTTGGTAAATTCTTCCCGACATAATCAGCACGTATAGGAAGTTCTCTATGTCCTCTATCAACTAATACTGCTAAGTGTATTTCTGCAGGTCTAGCATAGTTCATAATGCCATCCATAGCCGCACGTATCGTACGACCTGAAAACAATACATCATCCACAAGAATAACTATCTTACCTTGTAAATCAATATCAATAGTAGGTATATCTCCTACTTTTTTCTTTTCATCATCACGCCAAAAGTTAATATCTATTCCACAATAAGGTATTGATACCTCTTCAAATAGACTAATCTTATCGGCTAAACGTTTAGCTAGAAATTCTCCTCTTGTCTTAATTCCAACAAGAACAATATTATCTGTTCCTTTATTCTTTTCTATTATCTCATGAGCAATTCTAGTAATTGAACGAGACATTCCAATAGCATCAACAATTTCTTTCATAACCTTTTCCTCACTTGAGATATCATAGCATATTTTAAGATTGAACTAAATAAGAGTTTAAGTACTAAATCCTATATCTTTGATAATATGTCTAATGATACTTTAACCTCACGTTTTGAACCTAAGATATCTATTTCTATCTTTGCTTCTCGCTTATGCCTATCTATATGAACAATACTACTTTCAAAACCTACTAAAGGCCCTTCCGTAATAACTACTCTATCATCCTCTATAAAACCAACAGATGTAGCTACAACATTGTTAACACCAAGTAATCTCTCTAGTATCATTACTTCTTCCTCATGCAATGCAGGTGTACCTTCTAGATCATACTTTAATTCTTTGATTAAACTTTTATTCATAAGTTTTAATTTGTTTAACTTACCAGAAAAATCCACATAATCATCACTAGAATCTATAAATATATAATTAGGAAACAATACTTGTTGTACCTTAATTAGTTTCCCATTCTTTTTGTGATACTTTTCTTTCATAGGTGTAAATGCTTTTAAACTATTATTTTGCAAGAATTCTGTAGTCTTATGTTCTTGACCACCTTTTACATATATTACATACCACATGTTATTCACCTACTTTATGTTTTTATTTTAACACAAATTAAAAACATAAATCTCATCTTTTATTAAAGACAATATTTATGTTTCTCTTATTTTAAATTCTATCTCTTTTTTATTTAATATTTGTACTTTGATGATATTAACAAAACTAATTAGTTTTATTAATCAACTCTATTATTGTAGAAGATAAATCTCTTATTGTTTCTGCTGAACATAATATTGTTTCAGCATGTATAAGTAAAAGACCAAAATCTAAATTTTCCTCTGCTTCTAGTTGTAGAGCTTTAGCATGCGCTCTTGCAGCATCAGAAAATGCTTTTATTCCTTCTTCTTGTATATCTAAATAAGATTCTTTGTTTTTAGCTGCATCAATTGCTTCTAAAAAACAACTTTTTGCAGTTCCAGCAGCTGATATAACTTCAAAACATATAGACTCATATTGCTCTTTGTTTTTCATATTTTTGTTGCCATTTCTTTTATTTTTGCAAAAACCGCTTCTCCATCCATCATTCCATACATAGACATATCAATTGATTCAACTGGGCGTCCTTCTGATACAGCAATAATTTTCTTAAGCATATATCTAATTTGAGGTCCCAGTAATATTACATCAGATTTCTCAATTTCATCATTTGCAGTAGCAAGTGATGTTGCCCATATATTTATTTCAAAATTCTCATTATCGGCGGCTTTTTTAATTTTGTCACAAAGTGCTCCAGTTGAAGCACCCATTGAACATATAAGTAGTACATTTAACATATTAATTATTCTCCAATCTTTTTAAAATCACTTATTATCTTAGATACTTTTTCCATCAATACAATCGCATTACCAATAAAATAACTACCCTGTTCATTAATCTTTAGATCATTTTTTTGAGTAATAATAATTGCATTTGGTACTAGTTTACAAAGTTTACTTTTTTCTTGGGAAGTTATGACGTAAATTATACAATCATCATTTCTACAGGTTTTAACAATCTTTACTAAATCTTCCGTTTCTCCTGAGTTACTGACGATGATTAGTATATATTTGTCTTTAATTACATCTAATGGATTCACACATGCCGCAAATATACCCAATTCTATTAATTTATCTCGAAAATAATCACACACATAATTAGAATATCCTAAGCCTTGAAGATATACCGAATTGTATTGTTTAGAAGTTAAGTCCTCGATTAATTGATCAATCATTTTCAAACTATCTTCTAGGATAACCACTGTTGTTAAACTATCTTTAAACTTTAGCTCAACAATTTCATCCATTTGTTTTCTAAATGAAAACAACATATCGCTATATCCATAAAATCCTATTTTTTTAGCGAATCTAACAATTTTAGATGGTGAACAGTACGTTAGTTTAGACAATTGTCTAACTGTAACATTCATGTTACCACTTTCAATTTGTTTACTAAGTTCATAAACTATGTTTTTTTCATCATCATCAAAATTTGATTGTTTAATAATTTCATTAATATTCATATTCTCACTTTATGGTTTCAATTACTTTAGTATTTGATATTAGATCATGAATCATTCTATGATTCTTTGTCAATCTAGCTAATATTAAAGAAATCACTACAATTGCATACCATACCCCATGTATTAATACTATATTACCATATTGCATAGCAAGAAATGTTCTAAAATAACTACTAATTGGAGAAAAATATCCTTCAATTAATACAAGTCCAACTACTTCTCTTAAAAACAATTGACCCATAGTAACTGGCTTATCATCATTAGAGACTATTCTTAAACGAAATAGTTTTTTTCCTATAGTTTGACCTTTAAATACTTTAACTAAAATCACAAAGAGAAAGATATGAATTATAAACATCAGAAGCATAACAGTTATCATGTCTTGTTTATCGTATTGCTCAAGAGTCATGAAATAAGTTGGTTCAATACCCTTTATTGTTGAATAAAGGGTATTGAAAGCAATTAACACAACAGCATATAGATACCAATCTACTGCATATGCTCCTAATCTTTTAAATAGTATTTTCAAGTTTATTTTCTTCTGTTTTTTCGATTGCTTTTAAATTTTCTTCCTCTTTGTATTTTTTATCTAATGCTTTTATAAATGGAAAATAAATTAAACCTGAGATAATTAGTAAGACTATTTGAAGTAAGCCTCCTGTCCAGCTTCCTGTCATCATCCATCCACCAAAAGGAGCTGGTAATGTCCAAGGAACTGGTGTTCCTGTTGGTCTAGGAACTAATCCAATATTCATGACAAAGTAAGCCAATGAAACACAAACTACCGGTGATAATACAAACGGAATAAGCATTACTGGATTTAATACTATTGGTAATCCAAATATAACTGGTTCATTAACATTGAATATACCTGGAATTAATGCTGTCTTACCTACTGCTTTAATACGAGCTGATTTACACATAAAGATCATTTCAATAACAAGTGGTAGTGTTAATCCAGTTCCAGTTAAGAAAATTACCATGTCACCAAATGCATCAGTAACAATATATGGTCTAATTGCTGCAGCATTTTGAATATATACTTGTAAGTTAGCATCACGAGCTGCTTGCCATAATGGTGTCCACACTGTTTGAATAACATTAGTACCATGAATACCAAACATCCAAATTAATGAGTTTAAGATTGTACAAACAATTGTGCCTACAAATGATGTACCTAAGTTTGTTAATGGTGCTTGTAAAATTGTATAAATAACATTTGATACTGTTCCAAATGAAGATGATGATGCAACTACTCTAATAACTAAGAAAATTATGCAACATAATGCTGCAGGTACAACTGCAGTAAATTGTTGTGATACAAATGCTGGTACAGTATCTGGCATTTTAATAGTAATATTCTTTTTGATACAAACATTATATAAAGCCTCTGTTCCAATCGAAATTATTAATGCTAAGAAAAGATTTCTCGCACTAAACTCTGAGAATAGGAAACCTCCTCCATCTTCTGTAAATGCCATGACCAAGAAGAAACTCATTAACGCAACAATAACAGCTGGAATTGGATTAACTTTATCTTTTCTTGCTAATTCATAGGTAGTACCTATAATTGCTGCAATTGAACTAATCCCCATAGTAGCTACATTAATATAGCTCCAGTTCCAATTTGCCCATAGTTCTTCTCCAAAGACTCCTGCCATAAATGTTTGATATGCATCTAATGGAAAATCACTTATAACACAACAGAATGCACCTACCATCATTAATGGCATCATGCACATCATTCCATATTGAATAGCTGATAAATATTTATTTGATTGAACAATCTCTACTAACGGTAATAACTTGTCTTCAATTTTTTCAAAAAATTTGTTCATCTTCTTTCTATCCCCCTTTATTTGAATTCTGGCCAATAATCACCATTTGCTTCTTTAAAATCTTTAATCATTGCTTTTGCTACATCAGCATCCCCTATCAGCCTATTTTCTGTAAATGCTTGTAGTAGTTTTTGATCACTATGTTCAAGAATTGCTTCTACCAATAATTTCTCACATGCATATTGATTTTCCAGTAATCCCTTTTCAAATTGACCTATTGGACCATGTTTTAATGGAATTATATCTTCTTTACCAATTATCGATGTAGCTTCTAACATCATTCCTGGATCAAGATTATCCACGATTCCATCGTTTTTAATCATAACTAATGCCATTTCTTTTTTATTATTAATAATCGATAATACTAGCTCAACTAAATACGCTGCATGCACATCATTATCAGCATAAACTGTTTCAGAATTCATCTCTCCAGAAAACTCTGTATATGGACTAATTTTATCAGTAATATCAAATTCTGTTCCAATCATTTTTCCTAAACTAGCAACTTTTCGACAAAAACTAAATACATTTGCTTCACGTCCTGCAACCACTTCATCATAACGTGTGTGATTTGCCGTATAGTGTTCATAAGATAGTTTAGGATACATATAATATAAATTATATGTATTAGGTAAAGAATATGGAAAATCTTTAATCATTGTTAAATGATTATAGAAAACAATACCCCAATGATCATCTTCACCTCTAATACGTGCTTTTGCTTCTTCTCTCAATTCTTCATAATGAGTGACTACATAATTTAGTATATCTGGCAAAATATCTTTTCCAGTTTTTTTATCTAGTACTTTTGTAAACCATCCATAATGATTTAAACCAAAATACATGCAATCTACCTCACTACGCTTCTTTCCAACTAAAGGAAGATATCTTCCAATAACATCTGTTGGCATATCGCATATATTTACAATTTTCTTATCATCAGGGAAGACAATTTTACAAGCTTCCGCAACTATTGCAGCTGGATTTGAATAATTAATAATCCACGCTTCTTTTGAATATTCTCTGATATCATTTATTAAATCAATCATTTGAACTACACTACGAATACCATAAGATAAACCACCTGCACCACAAGTTTCTTGACCAATTCTTCCATACTTATATGGAATTTGTTCATCATTTTTTCTTTGTTCCAATCCACCTGCACGAATTTGAACGAATGCAAAATCGATTCCATCAAATGCATTTTCTTTATCAGTTGTATAAGAGAATTCAACATCAGGATAGTATTCTTTAAATAATACCCTTCCAAATTCTCCAACAACTTCTTGTCTCTCTGCATCAATGTCATATAAAACTACTTTGTTTAATGGAAAAGGTTTCTGTAACATAACAAGCAATTCCATCATATCTGGTGTATATGTACTTCCTCCACCACAGATAACAACGTTATACTTTTTCATTTATCCTCCTTCTTACTCAATTAATCTACCGGTATATATTAATTTAGTATTTCATGATTTCATTCTAATAGATTATTCTACTAAATAAATAGGTGAAACATATTTTGAATATTATTTCATTATTATGGTACATGTTTCGTTTTTTATTTGTATGAATAGCACAAAACTAAATAATATTATTTATATAACAAATAGAGCCAGTTCAACTGAACTGGCTCTATTACTTTACATTTTAATATGATTATTAAGATAAATAATTTGATTCTTTGAAAGATTTACAATTTCTTGTATTTCATTATCACTTAGTTCTTTATCTCTTAATACTATTTCTATAACTACAGGTAAATTCATTCCACAAATTACTTTAATATTTGAATTTACATGAGCTGATACAATTTGATTAACACTACCAGAACAAATATCAGTAAAAATAAATATTTGCTCATCATTGTCAAAGGAGTTAACTAGTTCATCAAAATCATTCTCAAAATTTTGATCTTTTATATATGCATCAATAGCAAATATATTTTCATTTTTGCCAATTAGCATTTCTATTGTATTTTTTATACCTGATGCCATTTTACCGTGAGTGGCAATTACATATTTCATAATCTACTCCCCTAATCATTATGTGTTTTTAACTGTGCACTTGCACCATCATTCGCAGCTTTTATAACACTTATATTTAAATCTTCACTCATTAAATATGCTAGCACTTCAAATGGTAATATATAATCAAGTGGTGAAAAATATCTTGAATCTGTAGTAATAATTTTAAAGTCACTATTATTTATATTATTTTCTTCTTTTCTACAAACAAAGTATACACTATTGGAATATTGCTTGCACCATTTTTCTAAGTCAATCATACGATGATAAAATTGATTTTTTGGTGCTACAAGAAATATAACACTGTCTTTGTTTATTTGTGTTGTACTTCGATGCATAAATTCTTCCATCTCATAATATAGACAAGCTTTATGTGTAGTTTCAGCTATTTTTAATCCACCTTCTAGTACAGCTCCTTCATATTCTCCATTTGTTACATATCTAATAATCGGTGCTAAAAGTAAATTGTTTTTATTATTTTCATACCATATTTCAGTTAAATCAATATTGTTGTTGATATTCATTGAAATACTATATAAATCATTAATATATTTTGTATAGTTTTCACTAGAAATAAATCCAGATGACAACCCATATTCTATAAAACATACGTACAGGCACATAAGTGAAGCAAAATGCCCTTTTGTCTCTATATAACTATCTTCTTCATTGCTTCTTTTATGAATTACTACATTACTTAACTTAGCAAGTTCAGATTTAATATTATAAGTAGTACAAATAACAGGAATATCCAATTCATTGCATTTTTTAGCCATTTCAATTGGTCCTTTAGTTGAACCAGAGTGAGCAGGACATATCATACATAATTGATTTGATGCGTATACTCCATTTATATTAAATGAATCATATGTTACATATTCTGCTGGATTTGTGATTTCAACTTCAATTTTAAATATATCTTGTATGAAATACTTCAATATCATTCCAATATAGATTCCAGATGCTTGTCCACTAAAGTATATTTTCCTGATTTGTTTGGTTTGAAATAAATGAACAAACTCTTTCGATATAGTTTTTCTATTAGTTAAAATATCCTCCATTGCTTGAGGAATTTCTTCCAAGCAATGGAGTAATTTTATGTTTTCATCCATTAAATTAAACCTAATGCACCTAATATAACTCCAACTATTATAACTGTTGCCATTAAAATTGGAGCTTTAACATTTTTCTTTTTCATTATCCAAGCGCAGAATAATGTTAAACAGATTGGTAATAGATTTGGACATATTCCATCAAATATTGTTTGTAAATCTATAACAGCTTGATCATAAGAGAACGCTATCTTTGTTGATAAGAAAACATAGGATGAAGTTAAAGCACCTAATACTGTGATTCCTACTATTAAGGCAACATCCGTAACTTTCTTTAATAATCCTGATGCAACAACTTTATCTATAAAGCTTGTTCCTAACTTAAACCCTAAATGAATTCCATAATAATGACATAGATAATTAGGTACATTAAATATTAAGAAATAAACTAATATACCAAATGGATTTCCTGCAATACATAGTGCAGAACCAACTGAAGCTGCTATTACCCTAAAGCCACTCGTAAAGAATAAAGTATCACCAATAACAGAAATAGGACCCATTAGACCAGTTTTTATAGCAGTAACTGTATCCCCAAGATTGTTTTCATTTTCTGCATTTTGTACTTCTAGTGCTGCTGTAATTCCTAATACCCATGGTTCAATTTGCGGAGTTGTATTATAGAATTCCACATGTCTTTGTAATGCCATTTTCATTCCTTCTGGATCATCTTTATAAATTTTTTTAAGTACTGGAGTCAATGTGAAAACATATAGTAAATTATGCATTCTTTCACTGTTATATGATAGTTCTACTGGCATTGATCTCCAAAACATTTTGTTCAAGTCTTTTTTAGTAACTTCATATTTTTTGTTAGTAATTTCACTCATCTTCCAATTCTCCTTCTTTTGTAAATAATCTAAATAAAGCTAATGCCAATGAGATAATGGTTATTGCCATTACATTTAGTCCTAAATAAGCACTAAGTGCAAACCCTACAAAGTAAAGAGGAATAAATCTTTTGTCCCACATAATATTAATTAACATTGCAAATCCAACTGCTGGTAGTAAATCACTTGCTTTACTTAATCCATTCATTATAGGTTCAGGAATCATATTAATAATATTTGTAATAGCATCTGTTCCTAACCAAACAGCAACCACTACAATTGAAGTCATGAATAAGCATTTAATAACGCCATATAATACATGGAAACGATTTATCTTATCAATGTTTCCTTCTCTTGCCCAATTATCACATCTATGCATCACATAACTACCTATTGTATTAAATGTAGTAGAAATATTTGCCCCAAGAATTGCTGCTGGTAAAGCAATTGCAATTGCTACATCAAATGAATTCCCAGTTGATATTGCAAAATATGTTCCAAGAATGGCTCCGATTCTTTCTTCCCCAGTTATCATTCCAGCATATGGAAGGAATCCCATCCACGCTAATTCCATTGTTCCTCCAATTATTAGACCTTCTGTAAAGTGCCCCATAACCAAACCTGTTAGAGCACCCACTACGATTGGTCTATGCATATACGACGCTCCCGCAACATTGTCTGCACACCAAGCAAATACGTATACTAACCCTAATAATAAAGCATTTGTCATATTATCTATCCTCCTTTATAAGTATTTTTCTATAGATACTTTTCTATCATCAGGTGCAACATATGATTCTAATTTAATCCCTAAATCAAGCATCTTTTTTAAGTATTCTTCATCTTCTGTTGAGAAGTTAAGTGAAGGACTAACCATTTTCTTACCCTCTCCACCTTTAAGTAAAGCTACATTGATTTCTTTTAATTCATCTATCTTATTTACTATTTCATATGCATCCTTGGGTGAATCAACAATAAGTTCTATTTTCTTTTGTTGTCCTTCATCACCCTGCATGTACGCAACAGCTTCTTCGATAGAACAAATTTTTAGTTTAATACCATGTGGAGCACTCATTTTCATTAAGCTTATTCTCAATTGATCTTTTGCGACATTGTCATTAGCAATAACAATTTGATTACATCCCATCTTTTGAGGCCAAACTTGTGAAGTTTGAAAATGTAACAACCTAAAATCTATTCTAAATAAATTAACCATGTTTTCCCCTTTCTAGAACTTTCTATCTAAATTATATGAAGAATATGTTTCGTTATTCTCATATACAATTTTTTTAGCACTATTCATACTCTGATTGACATGTTTTTCTAATTAATGACAAAAATAAAGGATAGTGGTTAAGAAAATTAACACTATCCTCATTACTATTATTTAAATTTATCGATATAACTATATAAGTAAACAATCTCATTAACAGGAAACTTAATCTTGTTATAATGATCACTAACATCCGTAAAAGAATCATAGAATATTTTAATAAACTTTTCTATATCTTTACTTAACTTTGTATTTTCCTCTATTTCTACTTTTTCATCAGTCTTTAATACTAATCTCTCTACTAGGCAGCATAGATGCAAATACAATCCAATTTTCGCCTTATTAGGAATAATGATATTATAATTCTTTTCAAGCTTTCCAACTGCTTTTTCTACCTTTTCAAATAAAACATTGGCATTCAAAATAACTACATTATCAAGAATATTCGAAAGCGAGAAATTCTTTAGTAAATTTTTATTAAACTGAATAACTTCCTCATCTTTCATGTATTTCTTTAAATTATTAGTGACATCATCAAAATCACTAAATGCTACCAGATCCTCTAAAGATACCGTTGGAACATTTAAGCCACTAATTGAATTAATTCCTACAACCATGATTACATTATATTTATTAAATATTTCATCCTTGTTCTTATTCTTTGATAATTTTGTATAAGAATACGGAATAATACCTAAGTCAATATTTCTAGGCATACTATTTTTAAATAACTGTATAACTCTTTCAGTAGCAGTTTCTCCTACCTCTGTAGTAAATATAATCATATTTTGCTTTTTACTAGCTAACTTAATTTTATATTTGCAAACATTTTCATTTGCTGCGGATTTTATAATAGTATCTATGTCTATTCCTTGTTTAATCTTCATCGCAACATCTAAAGCTAATTTTGTATTAACGTTATTAATCATACCAAAAGAGGAACAGCTAGAATCATTAATTAACTCATCCATTTGTTCTAATGATCCCATATCAACTAATACTATAATATCTTTACTATTATTTATTTTTTTCAAGTAATTATTAATATGTACAATTATTTCTGTTACAGATGTATTGATTGGCATATCAATTCCATCAAATATATGAACTCCAACAATCTTATTAACTGCATCCGCTATTGAAGATGCAGTACTATACCCATGGGCTACAATTAAACAATTAGTGTGAATGTTATCAACCTCAGTATTATAGAAATGTATATTTAAAAATAGAAATAATAAATTCGCTATATCCATTTCTATATCTAAAATATTTTTTATTTGAAGACTCAATTCTTCAGTTATTACAAATGATTTATGAAATTTAAGCTTACAATACTTTTTAAATGATAATAATTCACTCTTATGATCATTTTGCCAGTTTAAAATAACACTATTATCATAAGCTAAAGAATAAATTACTTTAGATAAAGTGTAAATACATGTCATAGGTAAAAATACTTGATATTTATCAAATATATCATCAGATAGTATCTTTATACATTGTTCAAATGATTTAATTCTATTATTCTCGTATTTGTTTTCAAATACAATATATTCATAATAATCATTCATTCTTTCAAATCCCAGTTCTAAAAACTGCGATTCGTTAATTCCATTATTTAGATATTTTGCATATACTGATAAAAGTAAATCAAAGTAAGGTATTGTTGAGCAAACAGTTTTCTCAGATTTAAAATCATCTATTTGGATAATTGAATCATCATTATTTTTAATGACATCTTCAGTCATTGCTTCTAAGAAACTTTCTGGCAAATGATATGATTTAACTATCATCATTTCATCATTATCGGAATAGGCATTTGCACATACCATTTTAATAATTGACTGAAGCTCTTTGATATTCATTTTATAATGGTAATGTACTAAACTATAGAATACTTTCTCTGTGATATATATTTTTTTACTAATTCCTTTTTCTTCCAATTGAAACTGACTTAAAATTAAATTCTCTCTTTCAACAAAAGGACGTTCTGATAAGGATGGTATTTTGCAAATAACAGGAATTTCTTCTATTAAGTATTCATTTACTTGATTATTTGGCATAGAAGTAAGTATCACTCTTACTGAACAATCAATTTGTTTATCAAACCCATCTATTAAATAATAACCATTTTTAAGAAAGGATATTAGTTGTATAAGTATGTTTTCACTTAATCTATGTACATTGTCTATGATTAGAACCCCATTCTTACATTTTAATAATAATCCTGGTTCTAGTTGTTTTAGCTTGCTATCATATTTTCCAAATAGTTTCTCATAAATTATCTTATCATCTTCTGTTTTACCAATAGATATCTTTCTTGGTTGAGAATTGGTTAAAAATCCTTCGTAAACACAATATTTAGCTAATAAATCAGCTAAGAAGGTTTTTCCTACTCCACTTTCTCCAATCAACAAAACAGGAATTCCATTGTTTGGGTATTTTACTGCCGCTTGCATTTGCTTTATACAATAGTTTAATGATCCATCATGTCCAACCGCAGTAATGAAACTACCTTTATTCAGCATTCTTTCATCAAGTAGGTCAGTCAAGTCATCTATTGAGTCAAAAACAAGTTCGTGTATTGTAATCTTAAATGTCTTTTCTATTACCTTTTTATTAAGAAAATATACAGGTCTAGTATTTAGCTTAATTAATAATCCTTCTTTATGCATTTCATTTAAATGCAGACTTACAAGTGATCTAGACACAAAAAGATCATTAGATATCGATACCGTATCACCCCGTAAAGTCTTACTCGAACAAAATTGCATTGTTACTTCTGTTATTTTATCAAATATCAATGACTTTGTTTTTTGTGACATATTATAGCCCCCTTAAACACTCTATAAAAAGTTAACACTACTTTACTTATATATTAACACTAAATAAAAAAAAGCATTAATAATTTATTTTATGTTAAAAAAATGTATTTGATTGAAAGTATATAGTAATCTAATTAAAATGATCATTTAATGATTTATTATATATGCAAGGAGGAATTTCTATGAATTTTATAATAGTAAAAGATAAAAAAGAATTAAGTGAAGTAATGGCTGATGTTATGTTAAAACATATGATATCTCAAAAAAATAGAGTAAATATCTCTATTACAACAGGTAAAACACCAATAGATGGATATTCTATTTTAGCAAGCAAAATTAAGAATAAGAGCTGTTTTGATAATGTTCATTATTATATCTTTGATGAGTTTTGGTATAAAGATGATCCAGTTGGTATATGTAGAGCATCTTTAGACAAAGAGTTCTTTAATTTAGCTAACATCAAAGAATCTAATATACATAATTTGACTAATGATAATTATTTAAATTTTGATAATGAGTTAAAAAATGATGGTGGACTAGATATGGTAATTATGGGGATTGGTGAAAACGGACATTTCTGTGGCAATCAGCCAGGAACTTTTGATAATTGGAATCAAGGAGTACATTTGATTGATAGATACAGAACTAAGGTAGTTATTGACTTACTTGTACACTTATTACATGAAGACTTACATTCCGATGATCAATCAAGGATTCCTGACAACTATATTACAATGGGACCAAAAACAATCATGCAGGCAAAAAGTATAGTATTCATCTTATCAAGCAAAAATAAAGCCGAAGTCGCAAAAAAAGCCTTCTATGATCCAATCACAGAAGACTTTCCAGTGTCTATATTTCAACTACATAGAGAT
>NZ_JAVWFO010000052.1:0-13120 GCF_036641015.1 Anaerorhabdus sp.
GATGAATCTCGTACACCATTAATTATTTCTGGTGGACAAAAACAAACTGCAAATTTATATATTCAAGCTGATCGCTTTGTTAAGGGTTTAAAAGAAGGCGAAGACTTTGAAATTGATGTAAAGGCTAAATCAATCATCTTAACAGATGAAGGTGTAACAAAAGCAGAGAAAGCATTTAAAGTTAAAAATTTATATGAACTAGAACATACTCAAACTGTTCATCATATTTCTCAAGCATTACGTGCTAACTACATCATGCATAATGATGTTGAATATGTAGTACAAGAAGATGAAATTGTAATCGTTGACCAAAATACTGGACGTCTTATGAAAGGACGTGCATATTCTGATGGATTACACCAAGCAATAGAAGCAAAAGAAGGCGTTTCAATTAAACAAGAAACAACGACACTTGCGACTATCACATATCAAAATTTCTTCCGTCTATATAACAAACTTGCAGGTATGACAGGTACTGCAAAAACAGAGGAAGAAGAATTCTTAAGTATATACAATATGCGTGTTGTAGAAATACCAACAAATAGACCTGTTTCTCGTATTGATTATCCAGATGCAGTATTTGGATCAAAGAAAGCTAAATTTGAAGCATTAGTTGAAGAAGTAAAAGAATGTCATGAAAAAGGACAACCAGTTCTTGTTGGTACAATTGCTGTTGAAACATCTGAGTTTATTGCGAAAATGTTAAAAGAACGCAAAATACCTCATGAAATATTAAATGCGAAGAACCATGCACGTGAGGCAGAAATTATTCAATTTGCTGGACGTAAAGGTGCGGTAACAATTGCTACAAATATGGCAGGACGTGGTACAGATATTAAACTTGGTGAAGGTGTGCGTGAAATAGGAGGTCTTGCAGTAATTGGATCTGAAAGACATGAATCACGTCGTATTGATAACCAATTACGTGGACGTTCTGGTCGACAAGGTGATCCTGGATATTCTCGTTTCTATGTTTCAGTACAAGATGAACTAATGGTTCGTTTCGGTAGTGAAAGAATGGAAGGATTATTTGCTCAACTTGGAGATGTACCTATTGAATCAAAAACAATTACAAAATCTATTGGTGGAGCTCAAAAACGTGTTGAAGGTGTAAACTTTGATTCTCGTAAAGCGTTACTAGAGTATGATGATGTATTAAGACAACAACGTGAAATTATTTATGAACAAAGAAACTTCATCTTAGAAAATGAGGATGTACATACTATCGTTGAAGATATGTTTAAACGTGTAATAACAAATATTGTAAGTTCACATGTTGATCATAGTGGAAAAGAAGATGTTATTAATATTCCAGAAATATTAGAAAATCTTGAAAAGATGGGATTTAAAGAGAAATTTAACCCAGGTGATTTACAAGATAAATCAGTAGAAGAATTAGTAGAAATTTGTACTAAACAAGCTTGGAAAGAATATGAAGAAAAGATTGAACCAGTAAAATCTCAAGTATTACCAATTGAGAAAACAATGGTACTAAAAGTAATCGATCGTGCTTGGGTAAATCATATTGATATTATGAGTAAACTACGCGATGGTATTGGTTTGCGTTCATATGCACAATCAAATCCACTACAAGCATATGTACAAGAGGGTTATGAAATGTTTGAAGATATGATGGTTCGTATTTCCCAAGAAATTGTGGGCTTCTGTCTAAATGTACGTATTGTTATTGAGGAGAAAAAAGCGTAATGGAACTATATGAAATAAAACAAAGCCTAGAAGCTTCAAAATTGAAGCTAAAACAACTAGGCGAATCTCTTTGACTTAACTAATAAACAAGCTATAGTAGTTAAGAATGAAGAAGAAATGGCGCAAGAAGGTTTTTGGAATGATCCAAAAGCAGCGCAAGTATTAATTCAAGAAACAAATGGAATCAAAGAATTACTTTCTTTATTTAAACAATTGAATACGCAATTACAAGGTATTGATGAATCAGTTGAGGAAATGAACAAAACATTTGATGAAGAATTAATGATGGTAATTGAAGAAGAATTTAAAGACACTATGAAGAAGTTTGAAGACTTTGAAATTAAAGTCTTATTAAGTCACCCATACGATAAAAACAATGCAATTCTAGAACTACATCCAGGAGCTGGTGGTACTGAATCACAGGACTGGGCACAAATGTTGTTTAGGATGTATTCACGTTGGGCTGAGGACAAAGGATATAAAGTTACAGTACTTGATTATCAAGATGGTGATGAAGCTGGCATAAAATCATGTAGCATTCTTATTGAAGGATACATGGTGTATGGATACCTTAAAGCTGAAAAGGGAGTACACCGTTTAGTGCGTATTTCACCATTTGATTCTTCAGGTCGACGACATACGTCATTTGCATCTGTGGATGTAATGCCACAATTCAATAATGAGATTGAAATTACAATAGATGAAAAAGATCTAGATATAACAACAATGCGTGCAAGTGGCGCAGGTGGGCAACATGTAAATAAAACTGACTCAGCTGTTCGTATGGTACATAAGCCAACAGGATTTATGGTTACTTGTCAAACAGAGAGAAGTCAAATCCAAAATCGTGAACATTGCTTAAACATGTTAAAATCAAAACTTTATCAACGCATGATTGAGGAACAAGAAGCAAAAGTAAATGCTATAAAAGGTGAACAAAAAGCTATTGAGTGGGGATCACAAATAAGATCATATGTTTTCTGCCCATATACATTAGTAAAAGATCATCGTACAAGTGTTGAAGTTGGAAATGTTTCAAGTGTCATGGATGGAAATATTGATGAATTCATTTTTGGATATTTAAAAAGTCAAATACAATAAAGCGGACCTAAGGGTTCGTTTTATTATGCAATATTTTTTTGCTGTTATACTTGACAAAGTCAAGTTAAAGAATATAATTGACTATGTCAAGTAAAAGGGGGTCAACAATGGAAGAGAATTTAGTATTGTATATGACTAAACTTAGAGAAAGTTTTATGAGTTACTACAAAACTAGAATTGAAGAGATTGGATTATCAAAAGGACAGCAATACTTCGTACTAGCAATTGGAGCAAGTAAAAAATGTTCTCCAAATGAAATTTCTCAATTTGCAAAAATGGATGCAGGGCATACAACTAGGTATATTAATCGATTAGTTGATTCAGGATATGTAATAAAAACTCCAAATCCAAACGATGGAAGATCATGTTTCATTGAGTTAACAATCAAAGGTAAAGAAGCTTATGAAAAATCACGTAATATATTTTCTGAGTGGACAAAAAATAAAATGAAGAACTTAACTAAACAGGAGAGTACATGTTTATTTAGTTTATTAGCGAAATTATTTGATGAGAAAGAAGATGAGATTAATGGATAAATTAGTATTAAATTCAATAAAAATCAATCAGATTAAATTGAAAAATAGAGTGATATTTGCACCAACATCATTGGGATTATCTCACAAGGAAACAATAGAGAAATATAGAGAAATTGCTAAAGGTGGAGTTGCGATGATTATTGTTGGTGATGTACCAGTATCAAAAAGAGGATTCTTATCTATGTATAATAAGAAATCAAAACAGTATTACAAAGATATTATAGAAGCAGTGCATAATGAGGGGGCATTAGTTTGTGCGCAATTACATGAGTCAGATTCCAAATTCACATCACTAATAAAATATATTCCGCTAGTATTAGTAAAGAAAATGACTCCTAATGATTTAAGAAATAAATTAAATGAAAGTGTACCTAAATTTATATCTAAACTATCGACACGTAAGATTAATGACATTATCAAAAATTTTGCAGATGCATCTGAAAAAGCAACACAATTAGGATTTGATATGGTTCAAGTACATGGAGATCGTATATGTGGTAGTTTTAGTTCATCAATTATGAATCAGCGGGAAGATGAGTTTGGTGGAAGTGCCGAAAATAGAGCTAGATTTGCTAGTGAATGTGTTAAAGCTATTCGCAGAAAATGTCCAAATATAGCAATTGATTATAAACTTGCAGTACGTCAAGAAAATCCTCATTATGGGAATGCCGGAGTATTATTTGAAGAACTAAGTATATTTGTACCAATATTAGAAAAAGCCGGTGTAAATAGTTTCCATGTAGCTTTAGCAAATCATGGTGAATTAGAAGATACCATTCCACCATTGAATCACCCATACTTTAAAGAGCAAGGTTGTTTTCTAAAATATGCTGATGAAGTTAAAAAATACACAAACTTACCTCTTTGTGGTGTAGGATGTCTAGAAAAACCAGAGTTTATTGAGGAACAATTAAAAAATAATCGTATTCAAATGGTCGCTATGTCAAGACAACTTATTGCGGATAGTGAATGGGTTAATAAGATCAAAAATAACGAAGAAAAAACCATTCGCTATTGTATAAGATGTAATCAAAAATGCTTAAAAGGAATGCAAGCACATCAAGGTGTTCATTGCATCTATGAAGGGAAAATATAAAATGAAAAGCGCAATTATTTATTCAAGTAAAACAGGTAATACACAATTATTAGCAAATGTAATCAAAGAAAATATAGAAGAAGACTGTGAGTATATTGGTATGCCAAATACCGATGTAAACGCAGAGTTATATTTTGTCGGATCATGGGTAGATAAGGGAAATTTTGACGGTGTAATTTTAGAGTTTTTAAAAACATTAAAAAATAAAAAAATATTCTTATTTGGAACAGCAGGATTTCAAAATAGTAAACCATATTATGATCGTATTTTAAATTGCGTTAAGCAATCAATCGATGAATCAAATGAAATTATTGGTGAATATATGTGTCAAGGTAAAATGCCAATAGCAGTAAAAGAAAAATATGAAGCTATGGATTTAGCAAATGCTAAGTTTAATGTCTCAAGTTTTATTGAAAACTTTGATTTAGCATTATCACATCCAGATAGTGAGGATTTAGCAAGACTAGAAAATATTATTAAAAATATATAGGAGAAAAACTGATGAAAACAAAATATTTAGCATGTTTAGTAACTTTAAGTTTATTGTTAATAACAGGGTGTACATCAACAAATAAAAAATTTGAAAGAGGAACCTTAAATAATAATTTATATAAAAATGAATCATTTAATTTAGAATTTACTTATCCTAGTGATTTACAACAAACGGGTAAGGAATCAATTGCATATTTGTATGGATGTCAGCCAATAGAAAACGAAGCGTGGGCAACAACATTTGAAAAGTGTAAAGAAGAAAAAAATACAAATTATTATTGGGATGTTGCATTAGAGAGTACAGATGGTTCTAAGTTTACGGGAGTATTAATTGAGGATATTTCGATTAGAGATAAAAAACCAACTGTTCAAATGCTTATAAGCGAGCAAATGGATGCTGCTAAAAAATGGGCAGGAGAAGAGGTTTTTATAACATCACCATATGATATGGATGTGAATGGACAAACGTTTAAGGCCTTCACATATATCGCTACATCACCATCAAATCCAGACGAAGATTATTTTGGTATGACAGCAATTCGTATTGAGGGGAATTATTCGATACTACTTTCAGTTACAGTAAATTCAACCGATAAGAAGGCTTTTAATGATGTAGTTAAAATTTATACAGGAGTTACAAAATAAAATTAAGCACATGATCATTTCTTCATGTGCTTTTAGTTTGCGAATGTTAGTTTTAGTTTATTTGGATTATAGTTATTTGGTGATTTAATTGTATATACTAATGCATCTATTTCATCTTCATTTAGTTGACTTGGAGCTTTATTGAAATAGTGATTACTAGCTTGTTGGATACCGTAACAATTTTCACCAAAATAAATAATATTGATATATAATTCTAATATTTCATTTTTTGTATATTTTGATTCTAAATCATGAACTACAAACAATTCAGCAACTTTGCGATCTAATTTTTTTCCAAAAGAGAAATAAAGATTTTTCGCTAATTGTTGCGTAATGGTACTTCCACCTTCTTTGTATTTTCCTGCTAACACATTTTTATACATTGCGCGAGTTATAGCTATTAAATCTACACCATCATGATTGTAAAAACGATGATCTTCAGATTGAATTAAAGCTTTAATATATTTAGGACTTACTTCATCAATAGTAACAAAATTATCGTTAGATCTTATGGTTGTTACTAACGTTGATAATTCTTTTTCTTGAATAGCTTCTTTATACATTTCATATCCTGAATTTACAATTGGAGTTACTAAATGGAAAACAATTAATGAGAATGAGATAAATGTAAATAATATAGCTTTTCTCATGTTACCACCACCTTATGAATGAATTATAATCAAAAAGAAAAACCAACACCTTAATGTTGGCTTACGATAATCTTACAATTTTGTCATTATTTTAAATTAATTGAGATATTTGTTGGATTGATATCAGATTTTGCTAGCATGGATTTAATATATGATTTAGTATCATCATCTTGTTCAATTAGCCAAGCATAGAATTCTGATTGCATAAATTCATCACGTATTTCATTGATAGTACCTGCAAAATAGTAACAATTTAGTGTTCCTTTTGCATCTTTAAGAGCTGCAATTTGTTCAGGTGTATAGTTTTTATCAGTGAACTTAGATGAACTTCTCGATGTTGATGATGCCTTAAAATAATCATAAGAATAGTTTTCAAAATTTAATAAATTTACATCATTAGAATTTTCTGTAGCCCATAATTCTACATCGATATCTTTAGTTTGATAGTTGAAACTATCGAATGGTGTATATGTGATATCACCATATTGATTGGTATATACAAGTAGTGAACTCGAACAAATATCAGTGATAAGTCCGTTACCTAATTCTTTTTGTGCAATTGTTTGTGCATGGATATGACCGCTTAGGTTAATACGTATATTTTGTTCGTCAAAGATTCGTTGTATTTTTAAAGTATTAAGACAAGTGTAGGATGAATCAAAGAATTCATTGTGTTTAATAATGTTGTGATGAGTTGAACTAATTAGTTCAACACCTTTTTCTTTTGCAATTTTACCTATTTCTTCAATCCAATCAAATGTTTCAGTTCTTAATGCTCCTGTGTGTTCTGCACCTAGTGAGGTGTTTTCTTGATAGCGTGAGGTATCTAACATGAGTATCCATGCATTATCACGTAATTCATATACATAACTTAGTGAGTGGGGATCTTTATATAATGCATTTTTATATCCACAGTTTTGATATATTGATGAAAACTCTTCAGGAGAGACCGTTAAAACAAATTCCGATGGACTGCCATAGGTACGTGATGAAGGGTTTAATATATCATGATTACCTGGTATTACCAGTGGTTGAATCCCTTCTTTGATTAAACGTTCTAGTTGTAGAGCTAACCATTGATGCGATTGCTTTTCTCCTTCAAGAGTTAAATCACCTGTTAAAATTACAAATTCTGGTTTTTCTTTAATCATTTGGTCAATAAAAATCTCAGTAATTTCTGGTGAGTAGTTAAGTAAACGACCATCTCCATTATTAAGTGAAATATCATCATATAATTCTTTATTTTCAATTAATGTTGGATCAATAACATGCAAATCAGTTGCGACTGCCATGTGTATTGATTCTGGTAAGTTTTTATTTTCTTTGTTTGAACATCCCATTAGGGAAAGTATACATAGTAATAATAATATTTTTTTCATATTCTAATTATAGAAGTAAGTAAAATAAAAATCTACTAAAGATTAGCTTTAGTAGATTAATTTAGTTATTCTATTGAATTAATTGATACAACTACACCATTTGATTGTTGGAATGAAATTTTAGATCCAACTTTGATGAAAGGTAAACGATCATCAACAGTAATTACGGCTTTATAAATTACATCATCATCTTGAATAGTAATATAGAATGTAGTGTTCCCATCAATAACAACACTTTGGACATCGGTTACGGTACCGATAATTGCATCACCTGTTATTAGCTCGGTGTTGTTAGATGAACCCATAATTTGAAGGTATGCTTTTGCAGCAGCAACTAATCCTTGAGAACTATCTGTTACTTTTACTCTTTGATAATCTTGAACATCAACAAATGCATAAGCTTTTACAAGTCCTGCACTATCTTTCAATGAAGATAAATAAGTTGGCCGATTATCTAAGTTTATTAATAGTGGGAAAGTTGAGATATATCCTTTTTCTTGTACAGCACCTTCAGCGGAAGCCATAGCACTGAATTCCTCTGCGCCAGGAACAGCATAGAATTTAGTTTCTTTTGTTCTTAGATTAATAAGTACAAATCCAATATTTGATTGATCAGCAGTTGCTGAGGTAATACCTGTATAAACAAAGATATCTGTTTCATCTGCTAAGTAAGTATATCCTTGCGTTGATATACGTACATTCTTTTGCCCAATAAAGCTATTTAACCAACCATCTTGGTAAGAACCCCAAGAGTTGATTTGGTCGACAACAAGGTTTGCTGGATAAACGTGGTCTACCCACTTAGGTACATCAACTACATCGTGGTATTCAGATGAACCGTCGATTGGGTTAGTAAGGATTACTCCTTTAACATCAGGTAACATTTCAATCCATTTAACCTTTAAGACTGGCGTTACAAAGTATGGATTTCCTTGATCATCAATTTCAAATACTGATGTTGATAAAATTTCAGTTGGATATTGGAAACGAATGTGACGTTGTAGATTATCATTTAGGTAACCACTAGAAACATATTTCATTCCATCTTCTAGCTTAATTAAACTAGCTTCACCGGTAGTACTATCTACCATAATATAGCCAGGAATACCTTCTGAACGGTTATTAATCCATTTAAAGAATCCGTTATATTCAAGTGGCGTTACACGTACTAAGCGACCATTATAACTAATTTGAGTATATTGATCAGAAACACTGAATTGTGAAATTAATTCAGGTAATTGTCCCATTACACGGTCACCAACTTTTTCAGTACTTAACTTGTCAAGTAATGGTAAGTTGCTTAAATCAACAGGTTTAATATCTTCTGCAAAGTTACCATCGGTAACTTCAATTCTATTTGCATAAGTTTTACTAATAAATATAGGTGAGTGTAATACTCCGCCAAGCACTGCAATTACAATGATGGCACCAACTGCAACAGTTAGGTAAAAAGAATTACGAATAGTTGTAAGTGGTTGAGAGAAATTAACTCCTACTGTATAAACTAGATAAGTAACAAATAATATTGCTCCGAAAATAATAAGTGATGAATACGATTGGATAGATAATGCAGGTAGTAAAACATAGAAACAACCAAACGAGATAATAAGAAATACTAAGATAGCTAATAATAAATTTTTGTTCTTTTTCATTTAGACCTCTTTCTTTTGTTTATGAAACTTATATTTATTTACTAATTTAAGTAATAATAGAAACACTAAGCATCCAAATACAATGCCGGATGAGTCTATTAATACATCAGTAAATTCACATGATCTTCCGGGGGTAAACCATTGAATTGATTCATCAATACAGGGAACGATAAAGAAAAATCCAAAGTTCACTATTTTTGATTTTACAAATGGTTTATTTAAACATGCATATGCAATCACAAATCCTAGAAAACTATATTCTGAAAAATGGGCTAGTTTCCTAATGAAGTGATGTAATGTTTCGTATTCAGTTTGAATGTGTAGATTACTTAATTGTTGGTAGACAAATGTTGTTACTGTACTGCTAAGTTCTTTAGATGAAATAGCAGGAGTAAATGAATTCATGAATATGAATAGAATAATTAAAGCGACTAAAACCCAACAATAACGTTTTATGAATTTCATTTTAACCTCCTATAGTAATGTATCATAACATATTTATGATTAAAAGTTTATGTTATAATAAATCAGTAAGTTTGAGGTGGATAATGAAGTTTAATATAAGAAATGCGATTTTGATATTATTAGGAAATTTTTTATTAGCATTAGCAGTGGGTTTTTTCATACTGCCGTATAATATTTTATCTGGGGGTGTTGCTGGAATCGCCGTTGCACTAAGAGTATTTGTCGATATCCCAACAGATGTGATGGTTAATGGATTAGTTATTGGATTATTCTTTATTGGTTGGATATTATTGGGTAAGGATTTTGCGGTGAAAACTGTTGTAAGTTCATTTATTTATCCTATTTTCTTAACTTTTATAACAAACTATTTAACACCGCCATTGTCTTTAGATCCCTTACTTTCTTCATTTTATGGGGGAATTATTGCAGGGATAGGAATAGGAATGGTTATTAGAACAGGATCCAGCACAGGGGGAATGGATATTCCGCCATTAGTAGTTCATAAGTATACGAATATGTCGATAGCTACATTAATTTTAATTACAGATGGATTAACAGTAATGCTTGGCTTCTTTGCTTATGATTTGGAATCAGTATTAATAGGAATTATATCAGTATTTACAACTAGCTATGCAATTGGAAAAGTACTATCAATAGGTGGTCAAGATTCTAAATCGGTTCAAATTATTTCTGTTGAACACGATAAAATATCAAACATGATTCATGAGAAATTGAGTCGAGGAACTACTATAACAACAGCACGTGGTGGGTATACAAATGATGAGAAACAAATGATATTAGTAGTTGTTTCAAATAATCAATATCCACAACTAATTGATTTGATTAATGACGCTGATCCAAAGGCATTTGTGATTACAACAGATGCTACAGATGTTCATGGTGAGGGGTTCAGTATAGGATATCGTGTTTAAATTGATTGTGTTATAATATGTTAGTTAGGAGATAACAGAATGATTACTTTAACAGGTGTAAGCAAAACTTATAAAAACGGTGTAAATGCCTTATATGATGTAAACCTTACAATCAAACAGGGTGAGTTCGTTTATATCATTGGTCCAACTGGATCTGGTAAATCGACTTTAATAAAACTTCTTGATGGAGAGGAAGTACCAACTAAGGGAAATGTTGATGTAGTTGGAATTAATGTTGGAAAATTAAAACATTCTAAAGTTCCTTTGTATAGAAGAAACATAGGGGTTGTTTTCCAAGACTTCCGTTTATTAGAAGCTAAAACAGTATTTGAAAATATTTCATATGCATTAGAAGTAATTAATATGAAAAGAGATATTATTCGCCATCGTGTGCGCCAAGTTATGAACTTGGTTGGACTTGATGATAAAGGTAGTTCTTTCCCAAATGAACTATCCGGGGGACAACAACAACGGGTAGCTATTGCAAGAGCAATTGCCAATAAACCCAAGGTATTAATTGCAGATGAACCTACTGGGAACTTAGACCCAGTTAAATCGGATGAGATTATGGTCCTTCTTGAAAAGATTAATCGTGAAGAGGGAACAACAATCTTAATGGTTACTCATGATATTACATTAGTTAATAAACATCGTAAAAGAACGATAGTATTAGAAAATGGTCATGTAGCAGCTGACTTATCTGAAGGAGGCTATATTAAACATGTTCAGTAGATTTTGTAGACATATTAAAGAAGGCTTCTTTGGTGTAGGACGACATGCAGCTATGTCAATTTCATCGGCATCAGCAGTAACGATTACTTTAATTATTATTTCAATTTTTGCGATATTCACAGTCAATGTTAATAACATGACTACAAAAATTGAGGGTGAAGTTCAAATATCAGTAATGATAGATTACAATTATGAATCAGCAGAAAACATTGATCGTATTGGTTTGGCGATAAAAGCAATACCTGGTATTGATACAGTAACATTTTCAAGTAAAGATGAAGAGTTTCAATATTATATAGATAGTTTTACGGATGAACACGAAAAAGAAATATTTGAATCTTATCGTGAGGATAATCCAATGCATAATGCATACTATGTAAAGGTGTCTGATGGTAATAATCTTGAAGCAGTTACGAGCCAAATAGCTCAAATTGAAGGTGTATTTGATACTAACTATGGTGGAAACAGTTCTGTAATGTTAGTGGATGCACTAAATTCGGTAAGAGCGGGAGGTCTTGTAATTGTAATAGCGTTGAGTTTACTTGCTATTTTCTTAATTCAAAATACCATTAAAGTTACAATCTTAGCACGTGCTAATGAAATTGCAATTATGCGTAGTGTTGGTGCTAAAAATGGATTTATCCGAGCTCCATTTGTTGTTGAAGGAATGATTATTGGTGCTTTAGGTGCAATTATTCCAATATTTGTAACAATCTTTGGATACATTTATCTTTATTCAAAGTTAAATGGTGTTCTAATATCAAGTATGTTCGTGTTAATTTCGCCACATCCATTTGTTTTGGAAGTATCATTATTACTTTTAGGAGTAGGAATGCTAGTAGGATTAATTGGTAGTTTCTTATCAGTTACAAAGTATTTGAGGTGGAAAAGATAATGAAAAAATTAATAAAATTAATGTTGAGTTGTTTGATGATTCTTGGTGTTGTTGTTCCTGTAATCGCTGAAGATTATAGTAATAAAGAAGAATGGAATACAAAATGTGCTCGAACTGATTTAACTGAAGAAGAGAAAACGGCTTGCGCTGGCTATGTTCAGTATATAAGCGATCAAAGTAGTTCACTTGCCCAAGAATTGGCAGCAATAGAAGCTGAAAGAGCTGAGATTGCTAAGAATATTCAAAAGTATGGTGAAGAAATCAAAGGATACAATGCGAAGATTGCGACACTACAAGCTGAAATAACAACGCTAAATGGTCAAATCTCTATTAAAGAAGAAGAAATAAAAACAAAAGAAATAGAAATTGCTGATAATGAAGCAAAAGTAGAAGCTCTTAAACAAAAGATGAAAGATCGCATGGTTGCAAGCCAATCATCAATGCGTTTAAATCAATATATTGATATCATCATGGGAGCTAAAGATTTCAATGATTTGATTCGTCGTACTAATGGAATCGGTGATATTGCAAGTTATGATGAAAAAACTAAAAATGAATTAAAAGAATTAATAGATTTATTGAATACAGCAAAAGCTGAACTTGAAACAGTTAAAGCAGAATTAGTAACACAAAAAGAAGAAGTTCAAGTAAAACAAAATGAAATCATAGTAATGAAACATAGAGCAGAAGTTGCGATACAGGAATCACAAAAACAAGAAGCAGAGTTGGAAGCAAAAGGAAATCGTATTGCAGGTAATATTGATCAAATTAAAAAAGATTTAGCTGCAATGAGTGAAACAATTGATACAATTCCAAGTTCTTCTGGTTTCTTAAGACC